>JBFHQK010000025.1:0-18390 GCA_041592255.1 Fontimonas sp. | reverse complement strand
GCTGCCGGGCAGCTCGATCAAGGATCCGGACCGGCGCCTCATCGGCCCGGCGCAGCGCGACTGGCTGTTCGAGCGGTTGAGCGCGTCGACCGCGACCTGGCGCCTGATCGGCCAGCAGGTGGTGATGCACCCATGGCAGTTCGTCGGACTGCCGCAGGCGCTGGGCGGCGGCCAGCAGCTCAATGGCGATGCCTGGGACGGCTACCAGGCCGAGCGCGCGGCGTTCAACCGCCATTTGCGCGACAACGGCATCAACAACACGGTGATTCTGACCGGTGACGTGCATTCGTCCTGGGCGGCGGACCTGACCGACGATCCCAACAATCCTATGGCCTACAACCCACTGACCGGCGAAGGCGCGGTCGCCGCAGAATTCGTGGCCACGTCGATCACCTCGCCGTTTGCGGTCGACATCCCGGAAGGGCAGCAGGTGTTCCTCGTCAACAACCCGCATATCCGCTACACGGACTGGGATCGCAAGGGCTATCTGCTGCTCGACATCACGCCCGAGCGCTTGCAGGGCGAGTGGTGGTATGTCGATCGATTCACCGAGCCGGGCGGCACAGAGACTTTCGGCCGCGGCTATGCGATGCAGGCCGGCGCCAATCATCTCGATCTGCTGCCGATCGATGCGCCCAGCGAGCCGCGCGCCGGTCCGCCCCCTTTGGCTGCCTGAGGCGGAGCGGGCCGCTATCCTATGCGTCACCGTCCCGCAGCAGTCCCGCTTTAAGTGAGCCTCTATCCCCCGCGACTGACCCGTCTGATCGACGCCCTGCGCCGTCTGCCGGGCGTCGGCCCGAAGTCCGCCCAGCGCATGGCGTTCCACCTGCTCGAACGCGAGCGCGATGGTGCGCGTCAGCTCAGCGTGGCCATCGGCGAGGCGCTGGACGGAATCGGCCGCTGCGCGACCTGCCGCATGTTCTGCGAGGACCAGAGCTGCCGTTACTGCAGCGAAGCGCGCGCGGCTGGCGGCCAGCTGTGTGTCGTCGAAGGACCCGCGGATCTGGTGGCGATCGAGCAGGGCACTTCTTATCGCGGGCGCTATTTCGTCCTGATGGGGCGCCTGTCGCCGCTGGACGGCATCGGCCCGGAGGAGCTGGGCCTGACGCAGCTCAGCGCCCTGCTCGACGAGGGCTGGGTGCGCGAGCTGATCGTGGCCACCAATCCGACGGTCGAGGGCGAGGCCACGGCCTACTACATCGCCGAGCTGGCGAAGTCGCGCGCGATCAAGGTCAGCCGGATTGCCCATGGAGTGCCGATGGGCGGCGAGCTGGAGTACGTCGACGCCGGCACGCTGGCGCACGCGCTGTCGGGACGCACCGCGGTGTAGCAGCGGTGCCCGCGCTCAGGCCAGCAGCTCGTCAATCTTGGCCGCGCAGATGAAGTCATTTTCGGTCAGGCCCATCACCGCGTGCGTCGAGTACTGCACCGTGGCGGCGTTGTAACCGAAGCTGATGTCGGGGTGGTGATCCTGAGTGTGCGCGATCCAGGCGATCGCGTTGACGAAGGCGGTGGTCTGCCAGTAGTTGTCGAACTTGAAACTGGCCTGGATCATCTTGCCGTCCTGCACCAGCTTCCAGCGTCCATTGAGCTGGTTTTTCAGCGAGCTGGCAGCGGCGAGATCCAGCGGCGGCACGCCGCCCTCGCAGGGCACGCATTTCTTCTTGCTGAGATCGGACATGGGGACGATCCTGTCTTCGTGTCGGGCGGCAATTCTACGCCGCCAGCGCGTGCTCCAGGTCGGCGCGCAGATCGTCCACATCCTCGATGCCGACGGAGAGCCGGCACAGGCTGTCACTGATGCCCAGCTGCGCACGCGTGGCCGCCGGCACGCTGGCGTGGGTCATGATCGCGGGATGTTCAATCAGGCTCTCGACGCCGCCCAGCGATTCGGCGAGCGCGAACAGCTCGCAGCGCTCCAGGAAGCGGCGGGCGTCTTCGAGTCCGCCCTTGAGCTCGATGGTGATCATGCCGCCAAAGCCGCGCGGCATCTGCTGGCGCGCGAGCGCGTGCTGCGGGTGCGACGCCAAGCCGGGGTAGTGCACGCGCGCAACGCGCGGATGGCGCTCCAGCCACTGTGCCAGGGCCAGCGCATTGGCGCAGTGCTGCTGCATGCGCAGCGCCAGGGTCTTGAGGCCGCGCAGCGCCAGAAAGCTGTCGAACGGGCCGGCCACGGCGCCGACGGCGTTTTGCAGGAATCCCAGTTGTTGCGACAGCTCGGCGTTGTCGCCGACCACCAGCAATCCGTTGATCACGTCCGAATGGCCGTTGATGTACTTGGTGGCCGAGTGCATCACCAGATCGAAGCCGTGTTCGATTGGGCGCTGCAGATAGGGGCTGGCAAAGGTGTTGTCGGCGGCGGCGCAGATGCCGTGGCGGCGCGCGATGGCGGCGATGGCCGACAGGTCGGCGAGTTTGAGCGTCGGGTTGCTCGGCGTCTCGACCCAGATCAGCCGGGTCTGCGGCGTGATGGCGCGCTCGACATTGGCGGGCTCGCGCATGTCGACATAGCTGAAGGTGAGCCCGGCGCTGCGCTCGCGTACGCGGGCAAACAGGCGATAGGTGCCGCCGTACATGTCATCCGACGCAATCACATGCGCGCCGGGTGCAAGGGTGTCGAGCAGGGTCGCGGTGGCCGCCAGGCCCGAGGCGAAGGCGAAGGCGCGCGTGCCCCCTTCCAGATCGGCAGCGCAGCGCTCGTAGGCAAAGCGGGTCGGATTCTGGCTGCGCGAGTACTCGTAGCCCTTGTGCACCCCGGGCGAGGTCTGCACGTAGGTCGAGGTGGCGTAGATCGGCGGCATCACCGCGCCGGTGCTGGGGTCGGGGGCCTGCCCGGCGTGGATGCAGCGCGTGGCAAAGCCATTTGCGGGTTTGGACATGGGTTCAGCCCTGGTAGGTGCGCGCGGCGAGCGCGATATCGGTGGCGAGGCTGCGCACCGCCATGATCAGGAACGTGCTCAGGTCCGAATCATCGCTGTAGTTCGCCGAGTGCAGGTTGGCGACGCGGCCGTCGCGCACGAACTGGAACGCGTTGCCCCATTTGTCCTCGCGGTTCCGGTCATAGACGGCGATGGGAATGCCGCCGTGCTGTTTGAGCAGCGAAAAGCAGGGGATGTCGGTGTAGCCATCGCCGACGAAGATCATCTGTCGCAGCGGCACCCGGATCTGGTCGAGCGGCAGCTTGCGATTGACTTCGAAGGGCTTGCCGACGTGGGTCGGGCCGACCAGGCCTTTCTGGATGTGGAACAGATACCGCGTCTTGTCGGTGAAGCTGATCACGCGGCGCGGGAACGCGGCGAGTCCCGCGTCGTCGTAGTGAAATTCCGACGCCCAGATCTGCGTGAAGTCCGGCGCAATCCGCGTGTTGCGCAACACATCGCCGATGCCGCTGGAGATCACGTAGAACTCCAGCGTGACCTGAGGATTGGCTTCGCGCGCGGCATGGCGCAGCCGCGCAAACAGCGTGTCGACCCCGGGGTGCAACGGCGCCTGCCGTCCCCACTGGGTCAGGCACTCCCGCGTCAGCGGCGCAATGCGCCCGGCGCGCCCGGCTTCGATCATGCGATGCAGATAGGCAGGCACCGGATCCCAGTCCTGCTGCGTGATCAGGGGGTCGACATCCTCCTTCCAGAAGCGTCCGACATCCGGCAGCCCGCTGTGGCGCAGGAACCCGGTCGTGGTGTCCGGAGCGAGGGTGTCGTCGAAGTCGAAGACGACAGCGATGGTCTCGTGCATGCAGCCTCAGCGTTGCTTGCGCAGATAGTTGAGCAGGTCGATGCGCGTGATCAAGCCGGCGAACCGCCCCTGCTCGGCGACGATGACCACATGGTCGCGCGCGAAGATCGGCAACAGCTCGCTGAGCGGCGCGTCGGGCCTGACGGTTTCCAGTTGCGTGACCATTGCGGTGCCGACCGCATCGTTGAAGCGGGCAGGGTCGAGGTGCACGTGCTGGACGATGTCCGACTCGTCGACGATGCCGACGATGCGATCGCCCTGCATCACCGGCAATTGCGAGACCTCGAACAGCTTCATGCGTCGGTAGGCGTGCAGCAGGCTGTCGTCGGGACCGACCGTGACCGCCGAGCCTTCTGCGTAGCGGCGCACGATCAGGTCCACCAGCGTGCCCTCGTGCGGGCGCTCGAGCAGACCCTGATCGAACATCCAGAAGTCGTTGTACATCTTCGACAGGTACTTGTTGCCGCTGTCGCAGACAAACGTCACGACGCGCTGGGGCGCGGTCTGCTCGCGGCAGTAGCGCAGCGCCGCGGCGACCAGGGTTCCGGTGCTCGACCCGCCGAGGATGCCTTCGCGGCGCAGCAGTTCACGCGCCGTGGTGAAGCTCTCGGCATCCCCGATCTCGTAGGCGCTGTGCACGCGCGCCAGCTCGCAGTTCGGCGGCACGAAGTCCTCGCCGATGCCCTCGACCAGCCAGCTGCCGGCCGGCTTCTGGATCGTGCCGGTGCGGACCACGTCGGCCAGCACCGAACCCACCGGATCGGCCAGGATCATCCGCACCTGCGGGGCGACGCGGCCAAAGTAGCGCGACAGTCCGGTCAGCGTGCCGCCGCTGCCGACGCCGCAGACCACGGCATCGAGCTGCTGGCCGGTCTGCGCCCAGATCTCCGGTCCGGTGGTGGTTTCGTGCGCCAGCGGATTGTCCGGATTGGCGAACTGGTTGACGTAGAGGCTGCCGGGGATCTCGGCGGCGAGACGCTCGGCGATGTCCTGGTAGTAGTCCGGGTGTCCCTTGCCGACATCGCTGCGCGTGATCCGTACCTCGGCCCCCAGCGCCTTGAGATGCAGCACTTTCTCCTGCGCCATCTTGTCGGGGATGACCAGAATCAGCCGGTAGCCCTTCTGCGCGGCCACCAGCGCCAGCCCCAGACCGGTGTTGCCCGCAGTGGCTTCGATCAGCGTGCCGCCGGGGGCGATGCGCCCGGCACGCTCGGCGGCCTCGATCATCGACAGCCCGATCCGGTCCTTGATGCTGCCGGTCGGGTTCTGACTCTCCAGTTTCACGAACAGCCGGCACACGCCCACATCGAAGCGCGTCAGCTCCACCAGCGGCGTATTGCCGATCGTGTCGAGGATTCTGCCGCTACGCACCATGCCGGTTCTCCATGGAGTGTTGCCGTGTGCCGACAGTGACCGCAAGATAGCACTCGCTTCCCACACCCGTTAAACCATGAGCGCAGACCCGCGCAACCTGATCTGGATCGACCTGGAAATGACCGGGCTGATTCCCGAGCGACATCGCATCATCGAGATTGCGACCATCGTCACCGACGCGCAGTTGCGCGTGCTTGCCGAAGGGCCGGTGATTGCCGTGCATCAGCCGGATGTCGAGCTGGCGGCGATGGATGAGTGGAACACGCGCCAGCACGGCGGCTCCGGCCTGACGCAGCGCGTGCGTGACAGCCGGGTCGGCGAGCTTGAGGCGCAGGCCCTGACGCTGGAGTTCCTGGCGCGCTGGGTGCCGGCCGGCAAGTCACCGATGTGCGGGAACTCGATCTGTCAGGACCGGCGCTTTCTGGCGCGCTGGATGCCCGCGCTCGAGCGGCACTTCCACTACCGCAATCTTGACGTCAGCACGCTCAAGGAGTTGTGCCAGCGCTGGGCGCCGCAGGTGGCGCAGGGGTTCAGCAAGGACTCGCGTCATCTGGCGCTCGACGACATTCGCGACTCGATCGCGGAGCTGGCCTACTACCGCGACACCTTTCTGCGCCTGCCCGCAGCATAGCCCGGCGTCTCCTGCGCGCACCGCCGGGCCGGCTTCAGTGCATCGGCAGCGCGACAATGACTTTTGCCCCGCCCAGCGCCGAGCGTTCCAGCCGCAGCGTGCCGCCATAGGCCTGGACGATTTCGGCCACGGCCGCCAGGCCGAGGCCCTGTCCGGGCTGGCGCGTGTCGGCGCGGGCGCCACGCGTCAGCAGTTTGCCGGCGTCGTCCGGGAATCCCGCACCATCGTCTTCGACGCTGATCAGGGTCTGCCCGTTTTCGCACTCCGCGCTGATGCCGAGCTGACGTTTGCCATATTTGGCGGCGTTGTCGAGCAGATTGCCGAGCAGGTCGTAGAGGTCGCCTTCGTCGGCGCGCAGCAGCAGGCTCTCGGCGATGCGGTTGTCGACGCGCAGCTGCTTGGTGGCATAGACCTTGACGATCGCGCTGAGCAGCTTGTCCGCCAGCGCGCGCAGCGCCACCGGCTCGGTCAGCGTGCGCGTCCCGGCGGCGGCGGCGCGGCGCAGCTGGTGATCGACGATGTCGAGCATGCGATCGACCTGTTCGTGCAGCTGCTGGCGGTGCGCGGCGGCGATCCCGGGCTCGTTGGTGAGGCCGCGCAGCACCGCCAGCGGCGTCTTCAGGGTGTGCGCCAGATCGCCCAGCGCATTGCGGTAACGGGTCTGGTGGTTGCGTTCGCTGACGATCATCGCGTTGAGGTCACGCGCCAGCGGTTTGAGCTCCACCGGATAGTTGCCCCGGATGTGCGGTTGCTGTCCTGCTTCGACCTGGCGCAGTTCGCGGGTCAGCTCGCGCAGCGGGGCAAGCCCCCAGCGCAGCAGCAGCAGCAGAGCCAGCGTCAGTGCCACCAGCGTCGTGCCCAGCCACAGCCACAGGGTGCGGCGGAACACGGTGACCTGGCGGTCATACGCCGCCGCGTCTTCGAGCACGACGACGGTGTAGCGGCGTGGATCGTCGGCGGCGTCAATCCAGCGCACGCCAAAGCTCAGCGCAAACGCATTGGGCGCATGCAGACGCTCGAAGCGCCACTCGCCCACATCCGGTACCGAGGGCGGCGTCAGGCGCAGGAAATCGGCGGAGCTCCAGACGATGGCGGCGTCTTCGCTGAACAGCGCGGCTTCCAGCCCGGACAGCGGCTGGCGCAGGCGCGGATCGGGCACGGCCTCGAGGGCGATGGTGAGCTCACCGGAGGGGTCCGAGGAGGCTGCGCCCAGCAGCGAGTAGACCAGCGTCTGCAGCTTGTCCTGCTGCGCCTGGGTCAGTCCGGCCTGGAACGCGCGCTCGAGAATCAAACCGGCGAGGCCGCCGAAGGCTGCAAGAATGACCGCCGCGGCAACCAGCAGACGTGCGCGCAGTGAGTTCACTTCCCTGTGTTCCCGTGTTGGCGCGCCGGGTTCAGCGGCGCGGGAGATCCCAGCGATACCCGGCGCCGCGGATCGTCGTGATCGGGTTGTAGTGCGCGTCGGGGTCGAGCTTGGCGCGCAGCCGGCGGATGAAGACCTCGATGACGTTGCTGTCGCGCTCCTCGTTCTCGGGGTAGAGGTGCTCGGTCAGCTCCGATTTCGAGATCACCTTGCCTGCGTGCGTCACCAGGTACTCGAGCACGCGGTACTCGTAGCTGGTCAGCTCCACCGGCTTTCCATCGCTGCTGACGGACTTGGCACTGGTGTCGACCACATAGGGGCCGGAAGACAGTTGCGCGGAGGCCCAGCCGCCGGAACGGCGCAGCAGCGCACGCACACGCGCGAGGAGCTCCTCGCGATGGAATGGCTTGACGAGGTAGTCATCGGCGCCCGCCTCGAGTCCCTCGACCTTGGCCTGCCAGCCATCGCGCGCGGTCAGGATGAGGATCGGGTACATGCGTCCGGCGGCGCGCGCGCGGCGCACGATGTCGAGGCCGGTCACCCCCGGCAGCCCGAGATCGATGATCGCCACATCGGCCGGATACTCCAGCGCCATGTAGGCGCCGTGATCGCCATCGGGAGCGGCGTCGACGGCAAAGCCGTCATCGCTGAGGAAGCGGATGACTTGTTCCCGCAGCGTGGGATCGTCTTCGATGACCAGGGCGCGCATGGCAGTTCCTAGGGGGTGACGAGGTAGATACGGACTTCGCCGTCTTTGAGCACCTTGACGCGATAGCCTTCTTCGTCGGCCTGCACGGCGAGCACACGACCGCCGTGGCGGCGTTGCACCTGGCGTGCGGCTTCTGATGGCGTCATGTCCAGCCCGGGCGGGCGCAGTGGCCGGCGCAACTCGCGCGGCGCCGACAGACCCGGCTGCGGCAGGCGGCCGGGCAGAGCCTGGTCGGGATCAGCGAGTGCCCACGCGGGCTCGAATGCTCCCCCAGCGCTCAGGCACAGAATGAGAGCCAGTCTGCGCATCCGGGTATTGAAGCGGCCAGGCCACGTGCGCACAAGAGGGTTTTGCCGTCGGCCTTCAATAATCGATCGGGCGGACGTCGACATGGACCGCGACGCGGTCGCCGGGGTCGTAGGGCAGGCGGCTATGGTAGATGCGCCCCCGGTAGCGATAGGTCACGTCGTAGCCATCCAGGTACTGCGCGTAACGCGGGGCGTGCCCGGGGCCGCAGTGCTGCGCATAGGTGACGCGATCATGGCGCGACGGTGCGTGTTCGGCCGCGATGGCCTGGCCCACGCCGGCGCCGATCAGCGCGCCCGCCACGGTCGCTGCGTCCTGTCCGCGTCCCTTGCCGAACTGATGGCCGACGACGGCGCCGGCAATCGCGCCGACGATGGCGCCGCCGGCGTTGCCATCGCGCGCGTGGGAGGCCCGGTCGCGGTAGACCACGCGCTCATCCCAGCATTGGCGCTGCGGGCGCGCGATACGCGCGCTGCGATAGACCGGTGTGGCGCTGAGCACGCGTGCGTATTCGACGCCGCCGCGGTGGTGCGGCCGGTCCGCGAGTGCGGCCGGCGCCGTCACCAGCAGCAGCGTCGTGGTGGCCCCCAGAATGATCTTTTTCATGTTTCGACCCCGAGTGGAAGACCTGCGAAGCAGGCCCGCTCAAGGTTAGGGGGCCAAGCTGAATTCGTACTTAACTCCGACGGCGCCTGCGAGCGGATGCCCGTGCCGCCGCGTCTTCACTTCTGCGAGGTGGTCGCAAAGCGCTTGAGCGTCGGCGGCGTGAAGTAGGCCGGGTCCATCTCCCAGTCGTACTCGATGAGCTTGCGCTCCTCGTTGGTCAGATTGATGGCCACGTACCGGCGCGATTGCAGGTCGTAATGCACCTGCACGCCGTTGACCACGACCGGCACATTGGCAAACGCGATGGAATGCGACTCGGCGGTGCGCCAGAACTGATCGCGCTCGTCGTACATGTCCTGCAGGTGGACGATCCAGGAGTCCTCGTCGAGGTAGAAGGTGCGCTTCTTGTAGCGATGGGCGTAGCCCTGACGGACCTCCGCCTCGATCACCCAGACGCGATGCAGTTCGTAGCGCGCCAGATCCTGGTTGATGTGTCCCTTGTGGACGATGTCCTTGTACTTGAGTGCCGGGTCGTACAGACGATAGCTGTTATAGGGGATGATCAACTGCCGCTTGCCCAGGAGCTTGATCGTGTAACGATCAAGCGGGCCGTTGAACATGTCGAGCTGATCGTGCGTCATCAGGCCGTCGAACAGCGGATTGTCGTAACCGACTTCACCGATGCGCCGCGAGCGGCCGATGCTGTTGTTGTAGACCCAGACCCCGGTCTGGTCCTTGATGCGGTCGATCGGCACGTGCAGCAGGTGCGCTTCGCCGGCCTTGTTGGGGGGCGCAACTGTCTTGGTCAGGGCATAGAGATTCATGCCCTTGAGCGAGTCGATGGTCGACTTGACGTTGTTGTAGACGTAGGTCAGTTCGAGGTAGTTGCGCTCGACGACGTAGGCGCCGTCGCTGGTGGTGGCGGCGATGTTGACGTAACCCTTATAGCCCTTGGTGTTGTAGCGCATGATGTGGTTCCACATCACCTCCGTGCCGTTCTTCGGAATCGGAAACGGATAGCCCTGGGCGGCGCAGCAGAATCCATAGCCGTCGTTGGTCAGCTCGACCTTCGTCGCGTTGGCCCGGGTGGCGTCATAGAACCATTGCGGATACGACGCGGAGCGGCGCGTCGGATAGACGATCATCTTGTAATCGGCAAAGGTCTTGAACAACGCCTTGTGACCCTCGCTGAGCAGCGCGGCGTGCTGCGCCAGGTTCTGCGCGGTGATGACAAACAGCGGCTTGTCGTCTGCGTAGGGATTCTCGCCGCGCGCCAGCTCGCGCTGCGGCAGTCCGCCGCCCCAGGCGGGAATGGCGCCATCGGGCGAAGCCGCACGTTCCGCGCCGATCGGCGTGAGCGCTTTTTCCAGCGTGGCGGCTTCGGCGGCCGGCACCTTGGCCGGCGCGGCCGGCGCAGCCGCGTATGCAAGGGCCGCAACCACAATCGCGATCGGTCGGAGTGAGTGCTGCATCGATCCTCCTGTGCCGATCCAGTGCCGGCGTCCTGTGCGCGGAAATGACGATCACACCGCAGCGGCGGTGTCGTCTGGCTGCCGTGGCAGCACCAGCCATGCGAGTGCCGGCAGCAACAGTATCGCTCCGATCAGGTTGGTGCTGAACATGAACAGCAGCAGCAGGCCCATGTCGACCTGGAACTGCAGCCCCGAGAACAGCCAGGTGCAGACGCTGATCAGCAGCGATGCCGAGGTGAACACGACTGCCTTGCCGGTATGGCGCAACGCCTGGAAGAAGGCGGCCTGCGCGCCCGCGCCTTGCGCGAGCTGGGCAGCGAGCACACTCCACAAGTAAATGCTGTAGTCGACGCCGATGCCCACGCCGAAAGCCGCGACCGGCAGTGTGGCGGGCTTCATGCCGATGCCCAGCGTCGCCATCAGTCCGTAGGTCAGCAGCGAGCACAGCACCAGCGGCGTGAGGATGCAGACCACGCTCGCCAGGGTGCGGAACGACAGCCAGGCGAACAGGCCCAGCGTGGCGTGCACCCAGACGATGACCAGGAGTTCGCGCGCGCGGATCTCCGCGTTGGTCGCGGCCATGACGCCGACATTGCCGGAGGCGAGCGCGAAGCGAACGCCGCTGGTCGCCGTGTCCGCATCAAAACGCTCGACCGCGTCGACAATGCGCTCGATGGTCTGGGCGCGGTGGTCGGTGGTGAAGATCAGCACCGGCATGACGCTGCAGTCGGGATTGTTCAGTCCCATCGACGTCGGCACCGGCGCGACCAGGTGCGCCAGCCCGTCCTGGTTGCGGGGCAGCACGCGCCACTTGAGCGAGCCCTCGAACCAGGCGGCGCGCACCTGCCGGGCCAGCAGCGGCAGCGACATCACCGACTGCACGCCTTCGGTGTTCTGCATCTGCCACGAGAAGCGATCGATGGTCTCCATCGCATGCGGATTGACGCAGCCATACTCGTCAGTCACCGCGAGGACCTTGAGCAGATCGACGCCGATCGCAAAATTGGCGGCAATCGCGCGCGAGTCCTGGTTATAGCGGCTGTCGGGGCGCAGCTCGGGCACGCCGACCTGGCTGTCGCCCACGGTCAGCTGCGGATACATCGTCAGCGCCCAGGCCAGTGCCAGCAGCGCCACCGCCAGCGTCGGCAGTGCGTAGCGGCGAGTCGCGAACACCGACAGGCGCGTCCACAGACGGTCGCCGACCGTCGCCCGCAGCTGTGCGCGGTGGCGGAATTTCTGCACGTCGGGCAGCCCGACCCAGGACAGCACGATCGGCAGCATCATCTTGTTGGTGACGATCACCGCCGCCATGCCCATCGCGGCGTTGAGTGCCATCTCGCGCACGATTTCGATCTGGATGAAGGCCAGCGTCGCGAAGCCGATGACGTCGGTGACGATGGCCACCGTGCCGGGAATGAACAGCTGCCGGAAGGTCTCGACCGAGGCATCAAACGAATTGCGGCCGTTTTCGGCGACTTCGTGTCCCCAGGCGTTGATGTACTGCACGCCGTGCGAAACGCCGATTGACAGGATCAGGAACGGCACCAGGATCGCGAACGGGTCCAGTCCCAGTCCGGCCGCGCGCAGCAAGCCCAGCTCCCAGGCCACGGCGGTGACCGCGGCCGACAGCGGCAGCAGGGCGAGTCTGAACGAGCCGCAGAACAGCCACAGCAGCAGCAGCGTCGCCAGCAGCGCGAGCGCGAAGAAGCCGATGACCTCGGTGCTGGCATCACTGACGTCGCCGACGACTTTGGCGAAGCCGATGATGTGGATGTCGATGCCCTGGCCGGCGAAGCGGCTGCGGATCGCCTCGAGCTGAGCGGCGACGCTGCCGTAGTCGAGACGTTCACCGGTCTCCGGGTGATGCTCCAGGAGTTCGGCAACGACCATGGCTCCGCGTTGGTCCGCGGACACCAGGCGACCGATGATGCCGGCCTTGCCGACATTCTCGCGGATCAGCGCCAACGTCTCGGGCGACGGCGCGTAGTTGCGCGGGACGACATCGCCGGAGGCGAAGCCGCCTTCGACGATCTCGATATAGCGCACCCCGGGCGTGAACAATGACGTCACGCGCGAACGATCGACGCCGGGCAGGAAGAACACGGCGTCGGTGACTTGCCGCAGCGTGTCCAGGAACTGCGCGTTGTAGATGTCGCCATCCTGGCGGATCAGCGCCAGCGAAATTAGGTTGGCGCCGCCAAACGCCTGTTCATACTCCTTGAACACCTGCATGTACGGGTGTTGCAGCGGAATCTGCTTTTCGAAGCCTGCACTGGGTTCGAGCCGCAGCGCCAATACCACCATGACCAGAGTCACCGCCGACAGCAGCGAGAACGTCAGCCAGCGCCGCGCGTAGATGAGCGGAATGAAGAATCCGAGTATGCGTTCGGCGGTGGGCCCCACGGCGCTCCCCCGCGGCGCGTTGTCGGGTCTGTTCAGCGGTGCGCCGCAGCCGGCATTGTAGGCTGCACGGCTCGGTCGACAAGCGCCGGCACGATCATGCAGGCGCTTGATGCGCCGGAAAATCGTGAATCAGAGCGCCCAGTGCTGCGCACATCGCGCGGCGGCGTTCAGTCGCCGGCCGCGGGCCCCTCGGCGGTGCGAACGGCGATGCCATCGCTCAGGCGCTGCAGGCCGGCGGCCACCAGCGTTTCACCGGCGCTGAGGCCGTCGACCACCTCGACGGCGCCGGGTGCGCGCTGGCCGACGCGGATCTCGCGCTGTTGCGCGTGCCCGTTCTCGATGACGTAGACGTATTGCCGGTCGCCGCGCGGAAAGACGGCTTGTTCAGGAACCATCAGGGCGTCGCTCTTTTGCGCCAGCAGCAGGTGCACGCGTGCGAACTGGCCGGGGCGCAGCCGCTGGCCGGGATTGGGCAACTGCGCGCGCAGGCCGATCGAGCGGGTGGTCTCGGCGATGCGCGGGTCGATGGCATAGACCGCACCGGTAAACCGCTCGCCGGGGTAGGCGTCGACCTCGATCTCCAGCGCCTGGCCGACGTGCAGCTGCGGCAGCGCGCTCTCGTCGAGACGAAAATCGACTTTCACCCGATCCAGGGACTCGATGTTGGCCAGATCGCGTCCGGCCTCGACGTAGTCGCCGCTGCTGACCAGGCGCAGGCCGGCGATACCGTCGAACGGCGCCACAATCCGGGTCTTGTCGAGACGCGCCTGTGCCAGTGCGAGCGCGGCGGCGGCGTTGGTGTGATTGGCGGCCGCCTGGTCGCGATCGGCCTGCGACAGCAGCTTGCGATCGAGCAGTTCGCTGGCGCGGTCGAGACTGCGGCGGGCGAGCAGCTCGCTGGCGCGCGCCTGTTCGAGCTCGGCGCGGTGGACTGCGTCATCGAGTGCAAACAGCAGCTGGCCGGATTTGACCGGACGGCCTTCGTCAAAGCCGATGCGGTCGATGCGGCCGGCAATTTCCGGGCGCACGATGACCGATTCCTGCGAGCGCACGCTGCCGACCGCGGCCAGTTCGCGCTTGAGCGGCTGGGGTGTCACCGTCAGCGTTTCCACCAGCACGGCGGGCGCGGCGTTGGGCGCCGATGCGACGGCATTGGGGGTGCGGCCCTCGCAGGCGCCCAGGCTGAGGGCCAGAGCAACTGCGCTGAGTCCGAGGCGGTGCGGTCGGGACATCATGTCTTCCGGCGGGCTGATAAGGGCGGGGCGCTAAATCGCTGCGGCAAGGCGGATCACGTCCTCGGAGCGCGCGTAGGCGCGGAACAGGGTTCGCGCGAGGACGCCCAGCAGCCGCCGCACTTCATCCGGACTCTGGTGACGCAGCGGCAGCACACAGGCCTCGACCAGCGAGATGATCGCGCGCGCGAATTCATCGAGATCGCCTGCGAAATCGAGCTTGCGCTCGTCCACCGCGCGCTGCAGTACCGCGCGCAGTCCGCTGACGGCGGCCGTCTCGAAGGCCTGCTGGGTTGCGCTGATCGCCGCGGTTTCCGGTGTCGACGGCGTCAGCCAGTAGCCGGCGATGCCGTTTTCCACGCGCGGATCCTTGAGCATGCGCTGCAGCCCGCTGAACAGCAGCAGTATCGCCGTCACCGGTTCGCGCTCGTGGCGCATCGGCGTGAGGATGTACTCGTCGAAAATTGTGTGCAGGCGCTTGAGGCAGTCGAGGTACAGCTCTTCCTTGCCCTTGAAATGCCAGTACAGCGCACCCTTGGACAGGCGCGCGGCCTTGGCGATGTCGCCGATCGAGACGCCTTCGTAACCGTAGCGTCCGAACAGCTCGAAAGCGCAGTCCTCGAGGGTGCCAAGCGTATCGGAGCGTTCTTGGGCGGGCTTTCGTGACATGTGGGTGCGGCGGGGCGCAGGACGCAAAGCGGAATTCTGACCGATCTTCAACGATCGCGTGCGTTTGCCGATGCGCAGCGCGGGGGGTGATCGGGTGTGCGGCTCAAGAACCGGGTGCGGCTGCCGATGTAGAAGTGCGGTGGCCGGGAGCGCGTGGACTGCCGTTCAGGCCGAATTGACCCATGAGCAACCTTGCACGCTGGAGCCAAATCTTCGAGGAGCTGGGACTGCACGCAGACCCTGAGGTGCATGCGGAGCTGCGCCGGCGCTACAGCGAGGCCGGCCGGGCCTATCACACGCTGCATCATGTCTGTGAGTGCCTGGACGTGTTCGAGCAGGTCCGCGATTCAGTCGCGCATCCGCAGGAGCTGGAGCTGGCGATCTGGTTTCACGACGCGCTTTTCGATGTGCGGCGCGCCGACAACGAGCTGCGCAGTGCCGAATGGGCGCGCACGACCCTGCAGGCCGCAGGCGCTTCAGCCGAGTGTGTCGAGCGGGTTTACGCGCTGGTGCTGGCCACCGCGCCGCATGCCGATCCGCTCAGTGACGATGAATGCCTGATGATCGACATCGACCAGTCGATCCTGGGCGCGCGTCCGGCACGCTACGACGAATACGAGCGCCAGCTGCGCCAGGAGCATCGCCACGTCCCGCAGTCCCTGTACCAGAGCATGCGCAAAAAAGAGCTGCGTGATCGATTGACGCGACCGCGGATCTATCTCACCGGCTGGTTCCGCAGCCGTTACGAACCGCTGGCGCGCGCCAATTTGCAGCGCGCGCTGCGGCGCATGACGGGGGCGGCGCTGGTCGGCGGTGCCGCCTGAGATCGCGGCGCTCCGGGCTCAGCCCTCGAGCTTTCTGAGCTCGCGGCGCAGCTCGAACTCGTGGCTGGTGACGCAGGCTTCCATGTTGCGCAGCCGCTGCTCAAGCCGCACGAAGCGCGCCTTCAGCTCCGAGGGCGTCGCCGCGCCCGCGCTGCTGCCGGATGCGTACGACGCGCAGGCGCTGCGCGAGTCCGGGGCATCGCCCGGTTCCATCAGATACCACAACAGCAGATAGATCACGCCGGCAGGAAAGAAACCGCCGAGGATCAGGCCGGCGACGAACAGCAGGCGGATCAGTTTGACGTTCCAGTCGAAAAAATCGGCCAGGCCGGCGCAGACGCCGGCGATCCAGCCGCGGTCGGGGTACCGGCGCATGCGCTGGAACAGCCCGACCTCCTCGCGCACGCGGCTACGAATGCTCATGGTGTTTCTTCCTCCAGCCGGGAGATTCGGCATCGAGAATCTGCTTGAGCGCCTCGATCCGCCGCTCCATGCGTTCGGCCAGTGCGCTCAGCTCGGCCGTGACCGGTGATGTGCCGGCATGCTCGTGCTGCCAGCGGCGCTTGCGGTCGGCGAAGTACATCGCCATCCCCGGCAGCACGACGAAGATGGAAATGATCGCAACCAGCGGAATCAGCTCAACCACGGGGTGCTCCCTTGCTCAAGATGGGCGGCAGGCCGGTTCAGGTCTTGGCTGAATCGTCGCCCGGCGCGGACGTCCCTGACGTGCCGAATTTGGCGCGCAATTTTGCCAGTTCAGCCTCGACTTTGTCGTTGGATTCGAGCTGCGCGAACTCATCGGCCACGCTGCGGGTGCCCAGATCATAAGCTTCCAGCTCGGCTTCCATGCGGTCGATCTTGCCCTCGTACTGCTCCATGCGCAGCATCGCATCGGTCATCTTGCGATCGTTGATCTGCGTCTTCACCTTCAGGCGCGAGGCCACCGACTGCTGCCGCAGGATGATCGACTTCTGCCGTTGCCGCGCATCGGCCAGCTTGGCCTTGAGCTTGGCGGTGTCATCGTCGAGCTTGACGATCTCGTCGGCGACGTGGACCAGCTCCTTGTCCACCGCCGCAAGGTGCTCGATCAGCCGCTGGCGCGCCGCCAGTGCGCCGCGGGCGAGATCCTCGCGATTCTTGCTCATCGCCAGCTCGGCCTTGCGCTCCCAGTCGCCGGCGTCGGCCTGCAGCTGCGCGAGGGAACGCTGCAGCTCCTTCTTGCGCGCCAGGGTGCGCACTGCCGTCGAGCGCACTTCCACCAGCGTGTCTTCCATTTCCTGGATGATCAGCCGCACCATCTTTTCCGGATCCTCGGCCTTGTCGAGCATGGCGTGGATGTTGGAATTGATGACGTCCGAAAGGCGGGAAAAGATACCCATGGTGTGTTCCTCGTGAAGCAGATACGGAATGTCGGGTCAGAGCGTCAGGCGGCGGGCCGGACGCACCTCGATCGCGGTGTCGGGGGCCAGCGGCTCCGGCGCGGGGGCGGCGTCACGCGGCAGCAGCGGCTCGACACTGCGCTTGAAACTGTCGCGCAGCTCGTCCCGGATGTCGCTCAGCGCGGCGTTGCCCTGCGCGGCAATGATCTGTCCGACACCGGTGGCCAGCCGCTGCATCAGCGGTTCCTGCGCCGACGCGGCGGTCGCCGAACCCAGCAGCGCGGCGGCGAGGGCGAGGGTGGTCAAGGTCTTGCGGGGCAGGGTCTGCATGGCGGGTCTCCAGATGGCGTGGTCTTGTGCCAGTGATATCGCCAAGGTCGTGCCAACTGCTGCCGGAGACGTAGGCCATTGAATGGCAATGGAATATTCTGGTGGCGATATCGGCGCGCCGTTTGAGCGGTGGTGGATAAGGTCATGCAATGGCGAAACGCGCCATGATGTAGCAGAATCCGCTCATGGACTCCCGCAATGCGCCCGAGACGATACTGGGCCAAGCCGACAACTTCCTCGCGGTGCTCGAGCGCGTGTCGCGCGTGGCGCCGCTGTCCAAGCCGGTATTGATCATCGGCGAACGCGGTGCCGGCAAGGAGTTGATCGCCGCGCGCCTGCACTATCTGTCCGAGCGCTGGGCCAAGCCCTTCGTCAAGTTCAACTGCGCCGCCCTCAACGAAGAACTGCTGGAATCGGAGCTGTTCGGTCACGTCGCGGGCGCCTATACCGGGGCGTCGCGGGCGCGTGTGGGCCGGTTCGAACTCGCCAGCGGCGGCACCATTTTCATCGACGAGCTGGCATCGATGTCGCTGCGCCTGCAGGAAAAGCTGTTGCGCGTGGTGGAGTATGGCGAGTTTGAGCGCGTCGGCTCCAGCGAGACCATCCGGGTCGATGTACGCCTGGTCGGCGCGGCCAACGTCGACCTGCCGGCGCTGGCGCGCAGCGGAAAATTCCGCGAGGACCTGCTGGACCGCCTCTCCTTCGATGTGCTGACCGTGCCACCACTGCGCGAGCGGCGCGATGACATCCTGCTGCTGGCGCAGAAGTTCGCCGAAGGCATGGCCACCGAGCTTGGACGGGAGTACTTCGCCGGGTTCTCCCCGGCCGCCGAGCGCGCGCTGCTGGCCTACGACTGGCCCGGCAACGTGCGCGAGCTGCGCAATGTCATCGAGCGCGCGGTCTATCGCCTCGAGCACGCGCGCCAGGTGGTCGAGCAGATCGAGTTTGACCCGTTTGCCTCCCCCTATCGCCCGCGGGCGGAGCAGCACACCGCGCCGGCACCACCGGTGCCGGTTCCCAGCGAGACGCCGGCCGCCGAGGCCGAGCTGCCGCTGGATTTCAGCGCGCAGGTGGCCGAATTCGAGACGCGGCTGTTGCGGCGTGCGCTGGAGCAGGGCCGCTTCAATCAGAAGAAGGCGGCCGAGCTGCTGCAGCTGAGCTACCACCAGTTCCGCGGCCAGTTGCGCAAGTACAAGCTCCTCGACGAGCTCTAGCGCGGCACGGCGGTCGTCGGGCGCCGCTACACCGCCTCGTGACCGGCCTGCTGCGCCTGTTCGGTCAGCTGCGCGGCGTGCCGTCCCGGCGAGCCGGTGCGCCGGCACAGCAGACCGTAGAACGTCGGCACGATGTAGAGCGT
>JBFHQK010000024.1:0-18681 GCA_041592255.1 Fontimonas sp. | reverse complement strand
GGGCCAGCAGGGCGCGCAGTGTGCGCGCCCGGTCAGCCTTCAATGCCGACAACCGGCTTGCCCAGCGTGGTCCACTCGTGCATCGAGCCGTCGTACATGCGCACCTGCGGGTTGCCCAGGATCTCGCTCTGGATGAACCACAGGCCCGAAGCCATATGGCCGGTGTTGCAGTAGGTGATGCTCGCGGTGTCGGGGTCGACGCCCTGCTGTTTCATGACCTGGCGGTATTCGCCGGCTGACAGGAACACCTGCGCCGGCCCGGCGGCGCGGAATCGCACATCGGTCGGGTAGTTCTTCGCGCCGGCGACGTGACCTCCGGCTTTGACCGACGGCTTCTTGAAGAACAGGCCCAGGTACTGGGGCAGGGGACGGGCGTCGATGATCTGGACCTTGTTCTTGGCGGCGAGCTCGACGTCGCGCGCCTCGGCGAGCAGTTCGCGGCGCTCGCGGGTCGAAACCCAGTTGCCGCGGCCGCTGCTCGCGGGCGCGGAGGTGACCGGGTAGCCGGCGTCGAGCCAGGCTGCGACGCCGCCGTCGAGCACCGCCATGCGGTCCTCGCCGTAGACCTTGAGCGACCAGTACAGCCGAGCGGCCTGCTCAAGCTGGTCCGCCGACTCGCCGGCCGAGGCGATGACGAGCGGCTTGCCGGCGTTGAGCCCGGCCGCCTGCATCACGTCCTGGAACGCGGCCTTGTCCGGCAGCAGCTTGCCGATCTTGTGGCCGTCGATGGTGCGGTCGACGCGGATCTTGCCGAAATCGACCGGCAGCGAGCCGTCGATGCGACCGCCGACGGACTCCAGCGTCTTCTTGCCCGATTTCTCGTCGGTGGCGTAGGCCGGCGCAGCCGTGAAGCTGTCGATGTCATCGCGCACGTCGATGACGGTCACGTGCGCAAGGTTGTCCTTGAGCCAGGCGGCGCTCACCAGTGGGCCCGGCAGTTGCACGTCGGCAAAGGCGGGCAGGGCCAGCGCGGCGCCGGCCAGGGCGAGGCTGAGGTGGGGCAAGCGAGGGAATCCCATCGTTATTCTCCGGAAGCTGCGGGTGGAAGCAGGCGATCGATCCATCGCGCCTGCCGGTGAAGGGAAATGCGGCGCGCACTGAGCACCGCGATCCGGCGATCCTCGAGCAGACCCGCGCGTCCGGTGCGGATGCGCTCATCGCGCTCGGCCAGCAGCGCGCGGATCTGCGGCGCGAACGCCAGCGCCAGCGCGGCGATCCAGTCGTGCACTGGCTGCAGGCGGGGCGGCCGCGTCATGTGCAGGCGTCGCAGACGCTGCCACACGCGCGTCGCCGGTTGCACCTGCTCGTCGGTGACCCAGCGATTGGTTGCAAACACACGCACCGGCATCCCGAGGCGGTCGACGGCCGCACCGAGCAGATGTGTCGGTTGCGCCTGGCCACGGCCGTGGTGGAAGACGTGAAAGTGGCCATGCTCGGGATGCCGCGTGCGCGGATGCACGTGGTAGTAGTAGCGGAAGCCCGATGCCGGGTCGTGCGCATCGTCGGCGGGATAGTGTGTCCAATGCGTCGCCGCGCCGGCGCCGATCAACAGGCCCGGGACGGTCTGGCCGGACAGCGCCAGGCCTTGCATGGCCGCGATCAGCTGCGCGCAGGCTCGTGCCGCACCGATCAATTCCCGCTCAGAGGCCCACTCCAGATCGGCATACGCCATTCACGACTCAACCGCCGATCGCACAGGGGCTTTTCCGCTTCTTTTTCTTCGGGGCGCAGGGGCTGGCAGGCTTGCGCTGCGCGCCTTCTTCGGCTGCAGCGGCATCCGCATCGGTGGGCGCTGACGCATCGGGTCGGGCCTCGCCACCGCGTTGCTGCTGCGACTCGGGGGTCTGAGCCTCGCCGTGCTGCGGCTCGGCGGCCAGCGCCGGCGTGCTGACCGCGCCGGCGGCCAGCACCAGCAGCAGGCTGCGCAGGGCGGTTTGCAGCGGCGGTGCGGTCGGTTTGCTCCGTTTCATTGAAAACTCCGTGCGGCGGCGCCCGGCGCCATCGGCGTCGGGCATTGGGCCGCGGTATTGGCTGGCGGTGTGCGGGTCAGCCATGCGACTGCCGCAAATACTGCGGCCAGGGCGAGCAGCACCGCCCACTCGGGCAGGTGCAGCAACTCGGCGACGGTCTGGGCTTCGGGGCCGGGCAGCGCCTCAAGCAGCGGTTCGACGGCGGTGTAGGCGCCGGCAAAGCCGACGGTGCCGAGCACGATGCCAGCAAAGAACACCAGGCCATCGAGGCGGCCGGACATGAAGCTGACCACCGAGGTGCCGGGACAATAGCCGCCGATGGCCATGCCGGCGCCGACGCCGACGCCGCCCAGCAGCGTGCCCCAGAAATACGTCGTCGGAATGAAGATGTCGTCCTTCGACATGAGTCCGAACAGTTGCAGCAGATCAAGGCCCACGGCGCAGACCAGAATCGCCGTGAACATGACCTTGAACACCGCCCAGTCGGTGAAGCGCAGCTGTGCGGTGAGCTTGCAGCCGCTGGCAAAACCGGCGCGCTCGAGCGCAAAGCCGAAGATGCCGCCCAGTGCCAGGCCCGAAACCGGCCCGGCGAGTTCGAGTGGAAGCGTCATTGCCAGTACCTCTTCATTGCAAGGCCCAGAGCGGCGCCGGTGGCAAAAAAGCCGATCAGAAACAGAAATCCGGCGGTGGCGAGCGTGGCGGCACCGGACAGGCCCATGCCGCTGGTGCAGCCCAGTGACAGCCGCGCGCCAAAACCGGCGATGGCACCACCGATCAGCGCGAGGGTGAGGCGCCTGCTGATGGCGAGCCGGGTCGGACCGTCCACGCTCCAGCGGAAACGTCCGGCGCTGAGTGCGCCGATCAGCGCGCCGGCGGCCACGCCCAGCACCTGCCAGGTGATCCAGAGATTGAGGGGGTTGGCCCCGTCCTCGACCATCGGGCCGAAGTACGTGCTGCCTTCGGTCGCCGCGGGAGCGACGGCGTGGCTACCGGCGGCGGCCAGTGCCGTCGTGAAGCCGCTGGCGCCCAGGCCGTGGCCGGTCAGCACAAAGGTCAGGAGCAGACCAAGGCCCAGCAGCACGCCCGCAGCGTAGGGATTCCACAAGGGTTTGGCGGCGCCGTTCATACGCACCGCCCGCCGCGTTTCGCAGCATGGTGTTGTTTCATTGTTTCTCCTCCGCAGGTGGCGTCGAATACCCCTGCCTGTATGTGTCCTTTTACACCCGGTGATTGGCAGCGTCAATCGCGTGCACGGCCCGCTGCGGGGACGGGTGCGCGGGGCTCGACGGCTCTGGCCTCAGCCACCGATGTCGGCCACCGGCGCATCCTCGGGGCCGGGGGTACGGTGTTCGATCGCGATGAGGTCGAGCACGGCGTGGAAGTCCGGAAGCAGTTGGTCCGGCCGCGCCGTGGCGATGGGCTGGCCGCCGTTGTAGCCGTAGGGCACGGCCCAGAAACGCACGCCGGCGTTGCGCGCGGTGGCAGCGTCGACGGCGGAGTCGCCGACCAGCACGGCCTCGTCGGCGGCGACGCCGTGATGGCGCAGGCAGTGCTGGACCGGCAGCGGGCTGGGTTTGCACGCCGCCAGCGTGTCGCCGGCGACGATGGGATCGAAATAGGCGGCCAGACCGTGGTGCGACAGGACCTGTGCCGTCAGCGCGGCTTCCTTGTTGGTCAGCACCGCCATCAGCACGCCGCGGCGCTGCAGCGTCTCCAGCGTGCTCCGCACCTGCGGATAGACGCCGCTGCGGGTGCCGCAGCGGCGGCGGTGTGCGCTTGGGTACGCCTGCATCGTCGCATCGAGCAGGACCTCCAGCGCGGCATCAGCGCCGCTGAGGCCGGTGCGCTCCTGCAATGCCCGGCGGACGGTCGCGCGCGCGCCCTGACCGATCCAGTTGCGGATGAGGTCTGCGGGCAGCGGATCCCATCCCGTGTGCGTCAGCGCGTCATTGACGGCGTCGGCGATCTCGGCGGCGGTGTCGACCAGTGTGCCGTCGAGATCAAACATCAGCAGTCTGATCATCGGGCGCTCAGGCCCGGCGCTTGAGATCCATCAGGCGCAGGATCATCGGTGTCAGGATCAGCTGCAGTGCGAGTCCCATTTTCCCGCCCGGCACGACGATCGAATTCGGCCGGCTCATCCACGAGTTCTGCAACATCGACAGCAGATACGGAAAGTCGATGCCGTGCGGGTCGGTGAAGCGGATGATCACCATGCTTTCGTCGGCGCTGGGGATGTCGCGGGCGATGAAGGGATTGGACGTGTCCACCGTCGGCACGCGCTGGAAGTTGACGTGCGTGCGCGAGAACTGCGGGCAGATGTGGTTCACGTAGTCCGGCATGCGCCGCAGAATGGTGTCGACCACCGCTTCGTGCGAGTAGCCGCGCTCGCCCTTGTCGCGATGCAGCTTCTGGATCCACTCGAGGTTGATGATCGGCACCACGCCAATCAGCAGATCGACATGGCGGGCGACGTTGTGGCGCTCATCGGCATAGCCGCCATGCAGGCCTTCGTAGAACAGCAGGTCGGTGCCGGGTTCGCTGTCGGTCCAGGGCGTGAAGGTGCCGGGATCCTGGTTGCAGGCGGCGGCTTCTTCGTCGTTGTGAATGTAGCGCCGCAGCTGGCAGCGGCCGTGCTCGCCATACTGGACAAAGGTCTGCTCCAGTTCTTCGATCAGGTTGGCCTCGGGACCGAAGTGGCTGAAGGGCCGCTGCCCGCTCTGCTCGGAATCGCGCAGCGCCGCGCGCATCGCCTTGCGGTCATAGCGATGGAAGGCATCGCCCTCGATCACCGTGGCCCTGAGTTTCTCGCGACGGAAGATGTGCTCGAAGCTGCGCATGACCGTGGTCGTGCCGGCGCCTGAGGAGCCGGTGACCGCGACGATCGGATGCTTGACGGACATGGGTGCACTCCCGGGTGGTGGCCTCAGGCTTCCTCGCGGTAGAGCGAGCGTTCCTTGAACAGCGGGGAACGGTAGGGCTTGTCGGTACCGCCATCGAACTCCGCGTGGTAGCGCTCGATGCGCTCGATCTCGCTGCGCGAGCCGAGCATCACCGGAATGCGCTGATGCAGGCGCTCGGGAATGACCTCGAGCAGGCGGCCGCGCCCGGTCGAGGCGGCGCCCCCGGCCTGCTCGACAACCAGCGCCACCGGGTTGGCCTCGTAGAGCAGGCGCAGGCGTCCGCGCTTGGACGGGTCCTTGAAGTCGCGCGGATACATGAACACGCCGCCGCGCATGAGAATGCGGTGCACGTCGGCGACCATCGATGCGATCCAGCGCATGTTGAAATCGCGGCCACGAATGCCGGTCGCACCCGCTTTGCACTCGGCGACGTAGCGTTGCACCGGCGGCTCCCAGAAACGCTCGTTGCTGGTGTTGATCGCAAACTCGCTGGTTTCCTCGGGAATGCGGATGTCGGGGTGGGTCAGCACGAAGTTGCCGACTTCGCGGTCGAGCGTGAAGCCGTGCGTGCCCTTGCCCACCGTGAGCACCAGCATCGTCGCCGGTCCGTAGATCGCGTAGCCGGCGGCGACCTGCTGCACGCCCGGCTGCAGGAAGTCGGCGATCGTCGGCGCCGCCGCGCCGGGATGCCTCAGCACCGAGAAAATGGTGCCGACGGCGACGTTCATCGCGACGTTCGACGAGCCATCCAGAGGATCGAACACCAGAAGATACGGTCCGCGCTGCAGGTCGGCCGTGATGTCGATCGGCTGCTCGTGTTCCTCCGAGGCCATGCCGGCGACCAGGCCGCCCCATTCGCAGTGCTCGATCATCAGATCGTCGGCGAGCACGTCCAGTCGCATCTGCTCCTCGCCGTGGACGTTGGCGGCGCCGGCGTAGCTGTGACCGCCTTCGAGCGCGCCCTTGGCAGTCAGCGCGGCAATCGATTTGATCGCTGCGGCGACGTCGACCAGCAGCCCGGCCAGCTGGCCGTGGTCGGGCTGGTCGTGCAGCTGGTCGATCAGAAACTTCGACAGCGTGGTGCGTCCGGATCGCATGCGCATGGTGACCTCCTCCGCTATCAGTGTGCCGCAGTCTGCGCGAAGACCCGCGACGCGCGCAGGTCGGACTCTCGAATCTCGCTCAGATCCTGCGCATCGACGGCCTGCTTTTGCGCGGCCTGCTCGAACAGGCGGTTGGCCTGGCGCAGCCGCGCGCGGTCGAGCGCGTTGCGCACGGAGCGGGCGTTGGCGAAGTTGGGCTGCTGGCGGCGCCGTTCGATGTACTCGCGCAGGGCCCGCTGGCCGCCGGCGTCGAGGCGATAGTGCATGGTTTCAAGCATGCGCTGTGCGATCTGGTAGAGCTCGTCGGCGGCGTAGTCCGGGAACTCGATGTGATGCGCGATGCGCGATGACATGCCGGGATTGGCCGCGAAGAAGGTGCGCATGCGATCACTGTAGCCGGCGAGGATCACGACCAGGTCGTCGCGCTGGTTCTCCATCACCTGCAACAGGATCTCGATGGCCTCCTGTCCATAATCGCGCTCGTTCTCCGGACGGTACAGATAATAGGCTTCGTCGATGAACAGCACGCCGCCCATCGCGCGCTTGAGCACCTCCTTGGTCTTGGGCGCGGTGTGGCCGATGTACTGCCCGACCAGATCGTCACGGGTGACCGCAACCAAATGGCCCTTTCGCACATAGCCGAGGCGATGGAGGATGTCGGCCATGCGTGTGGCCACGGTGGTCTTGCCGGTGCCCGGATTGCCGGTGAAGCACATGTGCAGCGACGGCGGCTGCGCCTCGAGGCCGAGTTGCTTGCGTGCCTTGGACACCAGCAGCAGCGCGGCGATCTCGCGGATGCGTTGCTTGACCGGCGCGAGCCCGACCAGCTCGCGGTCGAGCTGGTCGAGCACGCCGGCGACGTCGGAGGCCTGCAGCAGCGCCTGCAGGTCAACCTGGCCCGCGGTGTCGTTGATGAGCGCCATGCCGATGCGTCAGGTGCGGGCGTTTTCGGGACGGTCGGTTGCGTAGCTGTGGACGGTATACCGCATCTGCCGCCCCGGACCCTCCTGGCGCGCGAGGCCGAAGCTGGGCTCGTTCGCCGGCCGGTTGACGATGAAGCTCATGCGGATCGACTCGATGCCGCGCGTCGAATCGAACGCCATCAGGCGGATGTAGCGCTGCGGAAACGTCTTGCGGCACTCGCTGAGTTCGTGCAGCACGCCGGCGGCGTCGCGCAGGTCGAACATCGGATTGCCGTACATCTCCCAGTAGGTATTGCGCGGATGCGGATCGTCGGTGTGTTCGATGCTCCAGGCGTAGCCCTGATCGAGGCCGTACTGGATCTGCAGGCGGATTTCGGCGTCGGTCAGGTCAGGCAGGAAGCTGAACTGGCCCTGGGTGATGCGACTGGCGGGGTGGGTTGTCATGAATCGCTCCGGGGTTCGAGGGTCAGACGGCGACCGCCGCGGTCGGCACAAAATCGCTGGTGTCGGTCGACGCGTAGTCGAAGGTCACGTCTTTCCAGACCTCGAGGGCCTGGCGCAGCGGCGTGCACCAGCGCGCCGCGGCAGCGAGGATCTCCGGGCCTTCGCTGGCGATGTCGCGGCCTTCGTTGCGGGCCTTGACCATCGCTTCGAGGGCGACGCGGTTGGCGGTCGCGCCGGCCTGGATTCCGGCCGGGTGACCGATGGTGCCGCCGCCGAACTGGAGCACGACGTCATCGCCGAACAGGTCGAGCAGCTGGTGCATCTGGCCGGCATGGATGCCGCCGGAAGCCACCGGCATGACCTTGCGCAGGTCGGCCCAGTCCTGGTCGAAGTACAGGCCGCGCGGCAGATCCTGGCGCGTGTAGGCGTCGCGGCAGACCTGGTAATAGCCCTGCACCGTCATCGGGTCGCCTTCGAGCTTGCCGACCGCAGTGCCGGCGTGGATGTGGTCGACGCCGGCCAGACGCATCCACTTGGCGATCACGCGGAAGCTCACGCCGTGGGACTTCTGCCGCGTGTAGGTGCCGTGGCCGGCGCGGTGCAGGTGCAGGATCATGTCGTTGCGCCGCGCCCAGTTGGCGATGCTCTGGATCGCGGTGTAGCCGATCACCAGGTCGATCATGATGATCACGCTGCCCAACTCCTTGGCGAACTCGGCGCGCTCGTAGATGTCCTCCATCGTCGCCGCGGTGACGTTGAGGTAGGAGCCCTTGACCTCGCCGGTGGCCGCCGAGGCCTTGTTGACCGCGTCCATGACCCACAGATAACGGTCGCGCCAGTGCATGAACGGCTGCGAATTGATGTTCTCGTCGTCCTTGAGGAAGTCCAGGCCGCCCTTGAGGCCTTCGTAGACCACGCGGCCGTAATTGCGCCCGGACAGGCCGAGCTTGGGTTTGGTCGTTGCGCCCAGCAGCGGGCGGCCGAACTTGTCCAGGCGCTCGCGCTCGACGACGATGCCGGTCGGTGGTCCCTTGAAGGTCTTGACGTAAGCCACCGGGATGCGCATGTCCTCCAGCCGCAGTGCTTTGAGCGGCTTGAAGCCAAACACGTTGCCGATGATGCTCGCGGTCAGGTTGGCGATCGAACCCTCTTCGAACAGGATCAGGTCGTAAGCGATGTAGGCAAAGTGCTGCTCGGGGTTGTTGGGCACCGGGTCCACTCGGAAAGCCTTGGCCCGGTAGCTGTCGCAGGCGGTCAGGCGATCGGTCCAGACCACGGTCCAGGTGGCGGTGGAGGATTCGCCGGCCACTGCCGCTGCCGCCTCTTCGGCGTCGACACCCTCCTGCGGTGTGATCCGGAACAGGCAGATCACGTCGGTGTCCTTGGGGCTGTAGTCCGGCTGCCAGTAGCCCATTTCCCGGTACTTCAGCACACCGGCGTCGTAACGGCCGCGGGGGCGGGTCAGATCGGTCATCGGCGGGTCACTCCGTGCGAGGCATGAACCGATGCTAGGGAGGGTATGTGATCACAACCAGTCAGTTGTTTTTAGGGATCAGGTAAGCTTTTGCTTAATGCTGCATGTCACCGTCCGTCAGCTGACCGTGTTCGCCGCCGTGGCGCGGCACCTGAGCTTCGCGCGCGCGGCTGAGGAGCTGCACCTGACGCCGCCGGCGGTCTCGATGCAGATCCGTCAGCTCGAGGGGCAGCTCGGCCTGCCGGTGTTCGAGCGCGGCGGGGGCAGCGTCAGCCTGACCGTCGCCGGTGAATACCTGCTGGTGCATGCGCGGCGCGTGCTGGGCACGCTCAAGGAGGCCGAGGATCTGGTCGCGCGCCTGCGGCGCGTCGAGACCGGCCGGCTGCTGATCGGCATGCTTGGTACTGCGAAATACTTTCTGCCCAAGCTGCTGGCGGGCTTCCTGCGCGAGCGCCCCGGCCTCGAACTCGTGCTGACCGAGGGCAACCGCCAGCATCTGGTCGAGCTGCTGCATCGTAACGAACTCGATCTGGCGATCATGGGGCGCCCGCCGCGTGAGCTCGACACCTGCGCCGAGGCCTTCGGCGTGCATCCGCTGGGGATTGTCGCCAGTCCAGAGCATCGGTTGAGCGCGGCCGAGCAGGTCGAACCGGCGCTGCTGGGCGAGCAGCCATTCATCATCCGCGAGAGCGGGTCGGGGACGCGGCTGGTGATGCACGAATACTTTAGCGAATGGCGGATCAGCCCGCCGGTGATCATGCGCCTGGGCAGCAACGAGACGATCAAGCAGGCAGTGATGGCCAATCTGGGGCTCGGCTTCCTGTCGTTGCACACCACCGCTACCGAGGTGCGTCAGGGGGTACTCAAGGTCCTGGCGGTGCCGGGCCTGCCGGCGCTGCGGCACTGGCACGTGGTGCACATCCGTGCGCGGACCTTGTCTCCGGCGGCGGAGGCGCTGCGTTACTTCATCCTCGAACACGGCGCCGGCTTTCTGGGCACGCATTTCGGCTGAAGCGCGGCGGAGACGCCCCAGGCGTCGCGTCCGGAGGACGGTGGGGGCGCGGTTCGGTGCACCCGCGGACTCTTCTCGGATACCGTGGGGGGTACTATACTAAGACCGCGCAGGACGCAAGCGTCCTCGTCAAATGTGAGGAGACAATCTGGAACTGCGGACGATCCGCGCCGGCCGCTGCCGCGGCTACAGCCGGCGGCGGCGTCGGACACGCAGTATCTCGAGGAGAAAAACATGACTGAAACAGCTTTCACACCGGTGTCGGCCGCGCTGGGCGGCCTGCTGATCGGCAGCTCCGTCGTTCTGCTGCTGTGGGGCAATGGGCGCATCGCCGGCATCAGCGGCGTGTTCGGCAGCACGCTGGGGCGCCTGCCCCGGGGCGAGCGCGGGTGGCGCGGGTATTTTCTCGGTGGCCTGGTGATCGGCGGGCTGCTGTATGCGGCGGTTGTCGGTGCGGTCGGGCCGGTGATGGAGCAGGCACAGCAGTTGATGCCAGCCGCGCTCGGCGCCGCGCTGGTGGGCTTTGGCACCAGCATGGGCAGCGGCTGCACCTCAGGGCACGGCATCTGCGGACTGTCGCGATGGTCGACGCGCTCGCTGGTCGCGACACTGACGTTCATGGCCCTCGGTTTCGCGACGGTCTATCTCACCCGTCACTTCCTGTGAGCTGCCCATGAATCGTCAGGAACTGGTCGCGCTGCTGTCGGGAATCCTGTTCGGGCTGGGGCTGGCCATTGCGCAGATGACCGATCCGAACAAGGTGCTCAACTTCCTGGATTTCACCGGTCACTGGGATCCCTCGCTGGCGCTGGTGATGGGCGCTGCGCTGCTGGTGGCGGTGCCGGGGTTCCGGTTCGTGCTGCGGCGACCGGCGCCGCGGTGGGCGCCGGCCTTCGAGCTGCCCAAGCGCAGGGACATCGACCGGCGCCTGCTGGCCGGCTCGGCGCTGTTCGGCATCGGCTGGGGCATCTGTGGCTTCTGTCCCGGACCCGCCATCGTGTCGCTGTCCACGCTCAGCAGCGGTGCGCTGGTGATCGTCCTGGCGATGGCCGCCGGTGCGCTGCTGCATGACCTGGTCTTCCGCCGCCGGGGCGCCGGCGCGGTCAAGCCGATGCCGACGCCGATCAGCTAGCGCGCGAGCACATCAGTCGCCGAAGTGCAGATGCGCGCGCAGCCCGCCCTGCGGCGGCAGTTGCAGGTACCAGCCGGACTCGCGCAGGCGCGCGACGACCGCAGCCGCATCGGCATTGGCGAGCCGGCGTGACGCATCGAGCGTCAGCCGCATGACCTCGGTCAGACGGCCGGTCTGGCGCCGCAGGGGCTCCGGCAGCGTCTCGGGCGACAGCTCCGCACGCAGGTACACATACATCGCGTCCTGACGGCTGCAGCGGTAGACAGTGCAGTCGATCGGCGTGTCCGCCTGCAGCCGCGTGGTGTGATCGGGACTAGTCATGACCGCCCAGCTCCGCGTCGAGTGCGGCGATCAGGCGCGTGATCTCGCCGCAGGTGTTGTAGTGGGCCAGCGACAGGCACATGACGCCCTGCGCCGGATCGATGCCCAGCGCCTCCAGCAGCCGCACCGCATAGAAGTGGCCGGCGCCGGCCATGATGCCGTGCGCGGCCAGGCGCGGGACCAGCGCTGCCGGCGTCACGTGCCGGGGCACGAACGCGAGCGTCGCGGTCCGCTGCGCGGCCTCGGTCGGGCCAAGCAGACGCAGGTCGCTGCGCCCGCGCAGCGCCTCGAGCAGGCGCGCCACCAGCGGCTGCTCGGCGGCGTGCAGCAGGGCGCGCACGCGCGCGGGCCGGCCGGCGGCGGTGCCGCCGCCGTGGTGCTCATCCAGAGCGTCGAAGTATTCCGCCACCCCGCGTGCCGCCGCGATCTGGGCATGATCGGGTCCGGCGGGGACCAGCCGCTTGTGGACCTGCGTGTCGTTGAAGTGGTGGCCTTCATTGCCCAGCCGCTCCAGCAGCGGCCTGCGTACCACCATCACGCCCTGGTGCGGGCCGAAGGTCTTGTAGAGCGAGAACAGGTAGATGTCGGCGCCCAGCGCATTGACGTCCGGAAGCCCGTGCGGGGCGAACGAAACGCCGTCGACCACGCTGACTGCGCCGGCGGCGCGCGCCTTGTCAGTGATCTGTCGCACCGGATTGACCTGCGCCACGATGTTGGAGGCGTGACTGAAGGCGATCAGGCGCGTGCGCGGGGTGAGCAGTTCGTCGAGTCGGGCCGGGTCCAGCGCCCCGCTGTGTGGGTCGACGCGCCACTCGCGCACGACGATGCCGCCGGCGGCCAGGCGACGCCAGACGCCACTGTTGGCTTCGTGATCCTGGTTGGTGACGATGATCTCGTCGCCGCGCTGCAGCAGCCGGCCAAAGGCCTGCGCCAGCACGTAGGTGTTCTGCGAGGTCGATGGGCCGAACTGAACCTCGTCGGCCTCAACGCCCAGATACTCGGCGATGCGCGCGTAGGCGGCGTCCATCCACTGGCCGGCCTCGATCGACGCCGGATAGCGGTAGTAGGGCTGGACCTTGAGGCGCCGGCAATACTGCTCCAGGCGCTCGAGCACCGGCCTGCAGACATAGGAGCCGCCGGCGTTCTCGAAAAAGCCCTGAGACGCGAGCGAGGTTTCAGCAAAGGCCGGAAACTGGGCGCGGACGAAATCGACATCGAGCGGCGGCAACGGGCGGCACTCCAGGCGCAAATGGGTCGCCATGGTAGCGGCTCGGGTCCGCCTTGGCCCGTACCGTCCGGTCGGGGCGGTACTAGCGCGTCGCGATCACCTCGGCGGCACGTTCGAGGTCCTTGGGACGCACCCAGAACACTGCGCCGTAACGCTCGGCGCCGGCGGCAATCGCGTCGACCTGGGTGATGTTGATGCCCGCCTTGGCGAGTTTTTCCGCCAGCTTGACCAGTGCACCGGCGCGGTCCTTGCCCTGGGCCAGAAATCCGGTCTTCTTCTTCGACAGCTTCCAGCCGTAGCGGCTGGCGACGGCCTCGAGCTGGGTCGAGTCCTCCGGAATCAGCTCGACCTGCGAGGTGCCGGATGCGGCCGGAAACGCCGTCAGCGCCAGCAGGTTGACGCCGTGTTTCTTCAGGGTCTTGAGCAGATGGGCGCCCTCGCCGGGCGCATCGTTCGCATGCAGTACATAGTTGTTCACCCTGCGGATGCCCTTGGCCATGGTGTGTCCCTGTGCTGCGTCCACGGTGACGTTAGCTGAGCATACTCCGGTGGCGTCGGTGCGGGCCGACCGTATGTCCGCCGGCTCAGCCGGCCACCGGCGCGGCCGCGATGACCTGGGCGACGATGGCGCGCATGCGTTCGAAGTGGCTGCCGGGCCAATACAGCTGGCGGCAGTTGCGGCAGCGGCGGAAGCTGTCGTGACGGTCGAGCACGCGCGCCGGCACGGCGCCGGCGAGAGCGCTTCGGCGCACGCGCAGCAGTCGCCCGTTGCAGCGCAGGCAGCGCCGGAAGGGCCTGATCTGTCGGTACAGGTCGAGTCGCCGGACCACCTCGTGGAGCTGTCGCAGCGGGCGGGTTTCGCGCAGGAAGCAGCCGCGGGTGACGAGGCTGCGCTTGAGCAGGCCGAGGTCGCGCGTCAGCAGAATGCGGCGCTCATGACGGCTGACGTGCGCCAGTTCGGCGTCGTCGTAGTCGTTGCGGTAGAGCGTGTCAAAGCCGAGCAGGCGCAGATAGCGGGACAGCGCGCCCAGGTGGCAATCGAGCACGAAGCGGCTGACGCGCAGCGGCCGTGGACGCAGTCGCTGCAGTGGCGTGATATCGAAGGCCTCGAACAGCGGATACACACTGACGCGATCGCCATCGCGCAGCCGGTAAGAGAAGCGCACCGACTGCCCGTTGACCAGAATCAGGTCGATCTCGGGGTGCGGAACGCCGAGCGACTCGACGACATCCTTGATGGTCACCGGGCCGCGGAATGTGTGCTCGAACACAGTCCGACGGTGCGCTGGCGGCAGAAAATCGTTGAGTTCTTCGTAGAACCGGAAGCTGGCGACACCGCTCGCGGGCCGGCGTCGCGCGGCGGCAGCGGGCGGGTTCATCGCGGCCCCGAGCGGAATCGGAGCTTCATCATAGGGCAGTGCGCAGTCCCGGTCAGCGTCAGTTCAGATCGTTGCGGGCACGGTCTGACTGTGCCGCACCGCCGGCAAACTTTGGAGGATGTCTCATGCAGCGATCAGTGGCGGTTGTCGTGGCGGCCGGGCTGCTTGTGGGGTGCGGCGGGGGCAGCGATTTTCGGCCGGCGGCGATCTCGATTGCCGTGACGGACGCGCCGGTCGACAACGCCGACGCGGTAGTGGTGACGTTCACGCGACTCGAATTGCTCGACGGTCCCGGCAACGCAGCGCAAAGCTTCACCTTCGATACGCCGCAGGCCGTCGATCTGCTGGCGCTGCAGGGCAACAACAGCCGGTTTCTGATCCGCGACGCGGTGGTCCCGGTGGGTACTTATCAGGAGTTGCGGCTGTTCGTCGACACTGAGAATGCGAACTGCAACAACCTGGTCGCGCCATTTGCGTCCTATATCCGCATCGACGGCACCGACTATCCGCTGATCGTGCCCAGTGGCGGTGCGTCGGGATTCAAGGTCAAAGGCCCGCTCACGGTCGCGGCGGGCGCAACCGCGGCGTACACCATCGATTTCGATCTGCGCCGCTCGGTGCATGCGCGCGGCGCCACCGCCTGCTACAACCTGCGGCCGGTGCTGCGCGTGGTCGACAATGCCCGCGTCGGCACGCTCGCCGGCAGCGTCGATGACGCGCTACTGCTGGCGCCGGGCTGCACCGCTGATCCGGTGACCGGCGCGGGTGCTGCGGTCTATGTCTATGGCGGCGCCGGGGTGGTGCCGGATGACGTCGACGGCAGCGCGCCCGAACCCCTGACGACTTCGCTGCTGACGCCGGCGAACGACGGTTCGGGCGATTTCAGTTACGAGGTGGGATTTCTGCTTGCCGGCGATTACACCGCGGCCCTGACCTGTCAGGCCGGCGACGATGATCCGGAGGGTGATGACGCCATCGCCCTGGGGCCGACCGCCGATGTGACGATCACCGCCAATGCCGTGACGCTGCACGATTTCGATCTGGCGGCGTCGCCCTAGCGGCTTTTTGTCTCTGCGGGCGCGGAGTCGTCTATGCTCGGGCCATGAGCATTCTGCAGATACCGCGCGCCCGTCCGCAGGTACTGTTGTTCGACTGGCACGCGACCCTGGTCGATACCCTGGATGCGATGTATTACGCGCTCGACGACGTGCTGCCGCGCCTGGTCGGACTGGGGCTGATCGAGCGGTTGGTGCCGCCGGGCCAGTCGAAGACGCTGGAGGATGCGCGTCTGGTCAAGTACGTGCGCGAGCATGCGCGGCTGCATCCGAAGATCAAGGCCCAGCGTCGCATCTCGCGGACCGATATCTTCGAGTTGCTGTTCGGTGCCGATCAGGACGCCAAGGCCATCGCCCACCGCGAGTTTGACCGCAGTTATGCGCGGCATTTCGGCATGATCAAGCCGCTCGAGTCTGGCGCGCGCGATCGCCTGCGGGAGTTGCGTGCGCTGGGGCTGCGGCTTGGCGTGCTGTCCAACCGCAGTCGCCAGTTCATGGCGCACGAGATCTACATGATCGACGGTACCGGCTGGCACGAACTGTTCGACACGATGGTCTGCGGTGATGACGTGGCGCGACGCAAGCCGCATCCGGACCTGATTCTCAAGGCGCTGGACAACCTTTCGGCCGAAGTCGCGCAAACCTGCTGGTACGTCGGCGACAGCACCACGGACGTGATCGCGGCCAAGGAGGCGGGCGTGACCGCGGTGTTTTACAACGGCGCCGGTTGGGAGCGGGCCTGGATCGACAAGATCTTTCCCGGCACCACACGCCATCCGCACCTGCCGGATACGATCATCCGCGACCTGGCCGAGCTGACCGCGCTGGCCCGGCGCTTTCTCGACGCCTGATCCGCAGGGGCATGCGGGCGGGCTGCTGACACAGGTCAACGCGTGCCCGCGGCGCGGGCCGGACACTGGACGCACTCAAGCAAGGAGTAGTTTCATGTCCAGACTGACCGTCGCGATGCAGAACGATCTCAAGCTGCTGGCGATGCTGCGCGACGAGCTCGCGTTGCAGGCGCATCTGCTCAAAGCCGACATGAAGGATCGATGGCAGGGTCTCGAAGTGAAGTGGGGCGAACTGCGCGGTCAGGCCGAGCGCGCCGAAACCGCGGGTTCGGATGCCCTGCATGAATCCGAAGTGGCGATGCGCCTGCTGGCCGACTCGCTGCGCAAGGGCTACGACGACGTACGCAAAACCCTCAAGCACTGAGCGGCGGCGCGGGCGGAACGGGCGTGCCGTCCGCAGCGGGCGACGCACCGGCAAATGAATATCCTTAGGCCGAGCAACACTTAAAAAGACGTTTTCCCGAACGCCGGCGTGACATAGGATGAGCACCCCGATCTGGCGGAGCGGGACGCGCGTGGGCGTGTCGCGCCATCGGTTGCAGGACTTTCATGGACAGTGTGCTCTTAGAATCGCTTGCCGGCGGTGTGCTCATTGGGCTGGCGACGGCGCTGCTGCTGCTGGGCAGCGGCCGTGTGGCCGGCATCAGCGGCATCGTGGCCGGGGTGGTTGCCGGCGATGCCGGCGAACATGCCTGGCGCCTGTGGTTCATCGGCGGCCTGATGGCCGCGCCGCTGCTGTGGCTCGGGCTTGGCGCGGAGGTGTCGGGCTCGCTGAGCCTGCCCGCACCGCTGCTGGCGCTCAGCGGCCTGCTGGTCGGTTTCGGCACCCGCCGTGCGGCCGGCTGCACCAGCGGACACGGGGTCTGCGGGTTGGGCAATCTGTCGCTGCGGTCACTGGTCGCGGTGATGACCTTCATGGGCGTCGCCGCGCTGACGGTGTTCGTCGTTCGTCACTGGATCGGAGGCTGAGATGCGCGCGATCAGGTCCTATGGGGTGCCGCTGCTGTCGGGACTGCTGTTCGGTATCGGGCTGATCGTGTCCGGGATGACCGATCCGCAGCGCGTGCTCGGTTTTCTCGACGTGGCCGGGGCCTGGAATCCGGCGCTGGCGCTGGTGATGGGCGGCGCGGTGCTGGTCTCGATGCCGGCGTTCGCGCTGGCGCGGCGGCGCGGCCGCGCGTGGGGCGGCGAACGCCTGTGCCTGCCGGAGCGCGGCACGGTGACGCCGCAGTTGGTTGGCGGCAGCGCCTTGTTTGGTGTCGGCTGGGGCCTGAGCGGCGTGTGCCCGGGGCCCGGGGTGGTCCTCGCGGTGGGCGCCACCGGACCGGCGCTGCTGTTTTTCGCGGCGATGCTGGCCGGCATGTGGCTCAGTGACCGGCTGCCGCAGGGCGGGCGCGGCGCGTCCGGGGATGTCGCCGCGCCGAGCAAGACCGCCGCCACCTGCGGCTGAGGGCCTGGCACGCCGCGCAGCCAGGTGGCTAGTTGAGGGCGCGCCAGCGACGCAGCGCGTACCACTGCACCGACATCATCGCCAGGGTGACGACGAGCATCACCAGCGTCTGCGCCGCGGCCAGCCCGAAGCGCAGGTACTCGAAGCCGGTCTGGTAGACGTAGAGCGGTAGCAGCAGGGTGCCGTACTGCGGTCCGCCTTTGGTCACGATCAGGGCCGGTGCGAAGCTGGTCTGCAGGCTCAGCGCGAAGTCGCGGGCCGACAGGAAGACGATGGCCGGCAACAGCAGCGGCAGGGTGATGCGCCGGAACTGTGTCCACCCGCTGGCGCCTTCCAGCGCGGCGACGTCATAGAGCGCGCGCGGCAGCTCATCGCGCGCCGCATGCAGTACGACGAAGATCTCGCCGACCAGGAACAGGGTGATGAACACGATCAGGGCCTTGCCCCAGATCGGGTCAATCAGCCAGATGTCCGCACGCAGGCCCAGCGCGGACAGCAGCCAGGCCAGCGGTCCGAACAGCGGATTGGCGATCCACAGCCACAGGATCGCCCAGGCGAGATCCGGAATGGCCATCGGCAGGAACACCGCGGCGGGCGCCAGACGCGCGCGCGCACGTTGCATCAGCAGCGCCAGCCCCAGTGCCAGCAGCATGCGCAGCGGAACGCCGGCGAGCGCCACCCACAGCGAGTTCGTCAGCGCGGTGCGAAACAGCGGGTCTTCCGCGAGCGCGCGCAACTGCGCCAGGCCGACGAAGCGCGCCGGCGAGAGGCCGTCGTATTCGGTGAAGGCCAGGCTCACGGTGATCAGGCCCGGAATCAGCAGCAGCAGGACCGTGCCGGCAGCCAGCGGCAGCACGAGCCAGCCGGGATGGCCGAGGTTCATGGCGACAGCGCCGCGCCGCTGGCGGCGTCGAACGGCAGCGCGTGGTCCAGATCCGGCAGCAGTTCGACCGTGTCGCCCGGCCGCAGGCGCAGGTCGGGCTCGCAGCGGCTGGTCAGGACCTCGGCGCCGACGCGCAGGGCCAGATACTGCTGATCGCCCACGAGCTCGACCGCCTCGACGGCGGCGCGAAGCGGCACGGTCCGGCGGGGCGTCAGCGCCCAACGCGAGTGGCGCAGATACAGGTGCTCCGGGCGCAGGCCGAGGGTTGCCTGTGCATGCGCGGCCGGCAGTTCCAGCGGCAGCGACACCCCGTTCCAGCACCAGCCGGTGCTGCTGCGGGTGATGGTCAGCAGATTCATCGCCGGCGCGCCGAGGAAGCGGGCGACTGCCAGCGATGCCGGTCGGCGGTAGAGCGCGTGCGGCGCATCGAGCTGCAGCAGGCGGCCGCCGTCGAGAATGCCCAGCCGGTCGGCCAGCGCCATCGCCTCGATCTGGTCGTGGGTGACGTAGATCGTCACGCTGCCCAGGCTGCGGTGCAGCGCGATCAGTTCGG
>JBFHQK010000023.1:0-18768 GCA_041592255.1 Fontimonas sp. | reverse complement strand
GACCAGCGGCAATACCGGCATTGCGCTGGCGATGGCGGCCGCAGTCAAGGGCTACAAGATGCAGCTGATCATGCCCGAGCACCTGTCGGTCGAGCGGCGGGCGGTGATGAAGGCGTTCGGCGCGGAGGTGATCCTCGTCACCCAGAAGCAGGGCATGGAGGGTGCGCGCGATCTGGCCCTGCAAATGCAGGCCGAGGGACGCGGCAAGGTACTCGACCAGTTCGCCAATCCGGACAACCCGCGCGCGCACTACGAGGGCACCGCGCCCGAGATCTGGCGCGCCACCCAGGGCCGCATCACGCATTTTGTCTCGTCGATGGGTACCACCGGCACGATCATGGGCTGCTCGCGCTACTTCAAGGAGCAGAACCCGCAGCTGCAGGTCGTCGGCGTGCAGCCTGACGGCGAATCCTCGATTCCCGGCATCCGCAAGTGGCCCGAGGCCTATCTGCCGCGGATCTTCGAGCGCGAGCGCATCGACCGGATCATCGAGGTCAGCACCCAGGATGCCGAGGAGACGATGCGCCAGGCCGGTCGCGTCGAGGGGCTGTTCTGCGGGCCGAGTTCCGGCGGCGCGCTGTGGGCGGCGCTGCAGCTGTGCCGGCAGGTGGAGAATGCCACCATCGTGACGATCGTCTGCGATCGCGGCGACCGCTACATCTCCACCGGCGTGTTCCCGGCGTGAAGCCGCAGGCCTTGAAACTCGCGCCGGGCGCTTGTTCTGGGGGGTATGCCGATGCGTGAACCCGTGCTGGTCTTCGACATTGAAACGGTGCCCGATCTCGACGGCGGGCGGCGCGTGCTCGGCCTCGAGGCGATGAACGACGCCGAGGTCTGGGCGGCGATGAAGACCCTGCGCCTGGCCGAGAAAGGCAGCGACTTCATGCCTGCGCACCTGCAGCGCATCGTGGCGATCTCGGTGGCGCTGCGCCATGGCGACAGCTTCAAGGTCTGGTCGATCGGCGACGAGGATGCCGACGAAGGCGAGCTGGTGCAGCGTTTCTTCGATGGGGTCGAGAAATACCGGCCGGTGCTGGTGTCCTGGAACGGCGGCGGCTTCGATCTGCCGGTGCTGCACTACCGCGGCCTGATCCACGGCGTGGTGGCGCCCAAGTACTGGGATACCGGGCATATCGATCGCGAGTCCAAGTGGGACAACTACCTCGGCCGCTATCAGTTCCGCCACACCGACCTGATGGACGTGCTCGCGCTCTACAGCGGCCGCAACAATGCGCCGCTCAACGAGATCGCGCTGCTGCTGGGCCTTCCGGGCAAGCTCGGCATGGATGGCTCGAAGGTGTTCGACGCGTATCGCGAAGGCCGTCTGCGCGACATTCGCGCTTACTGCGAAACCGACGTGCTGAACACCTATCTGGTCTACCTGCGCTTCGAGCTGATGCGCGGACGGCTGAGCCACGACGACCAGGTCAGCGAGGAGCAGCGGGTGCGCCAGTTCCTCGAAGCCCATGATGCGGCGCACTGGGCGGAATTCCTGGACGGCTGGATCGGATCGTGAGCCGGTCGTTCAAACGCGGCGCGCGCACGGAATGCAGGCCCAGGGGACTCCCTGCGGCCGGCGTCTTGTCCGGTGCGGCGTCCTTTGCAGTGAAGAAACGGCAAGCATGAGAAAGCGCAAGGCACCGCCCGCCGGCGAGCATCCGGCGGAGATCATCGATTTCGACCACGAGGGACGCGGCATTGCGCGGATCGACGGCAAGGCGACGTTCATCGCCGATGCGTTGCCGGGCGAGCGTGTGCGCTTCAAGTATCTGCGCGTGTCCCGGGACGCCGACGAAGGGCAGTGTGTCGCGGTCGAATCCCCGAGTCCGCACCGGGTCGAGCCGCGCTGCGCGCACTTCGGCGTCTGCGGCGGCTGCTCGATGCAGCATCTGGCGCCGGCACAGCAGGTCGCGTTCAAGCAGAAGCAGCTGCTCGACCAGCTCGCGCGCATCGGCAGGGTCGTGCCGGACGAGATTGCCGCGCCGATCGTGGGCGATGTCTGGGGCTACCGTCGCCGCGCGCGGCTGGGTGCGAAGCTGGTGCCGAAGAAAGGCGGCGTGCTGGTCGGATTCCGCGAGCGCGAATCGAGCTTTCTGGCCGCACTCGACAGCTGCGTGGTGCTCGATCCGCGTGTCGGGCTCAGGTTGCGCGCGCTGGGCGAGTTGATTGCGGCGCTGTCGATCCGCAACCGCGTGCCGCAGATCGAAGTCGCCTGCGCGCAGACCGTGGCGCTGGTGTTCCGGGTGCTCGAAGCGCCGAGCGAAGGCGATTGCGCGCAGCTGGCGGCATTCGCGCAGCGGGAAGGCTGCGAGATCTATCTTCAGACCGGCGGGCCGGACAGCATCCGCCCGCTGTCGGGCACTGCGGCGCCGCTGGAATACTCGCCGGACGGCTCGGCGTTGCGGCTGCGCTTCGAGCCTTGCGACTTTATCCAGGTCAACGGTGCGATCAGCCAGCGTACCGTCAATCAGGCGCTCGACTGGATGGCGATCACGCCCGGCGATCGGGTGCTGGAGCTGTTCTGCGGTCTGGGCAACTTCTCGCTGCCGCTGGCGCAACGCGGTGCCACCGTCACGGCGGTCGAGGGTGACGACGGCCTGGTGCGCCGCGCGCGTGAGAATGCGTCGCGCAACGGGCTCGACGTGCGCTTCGACAAGGCCGACCTGTTCAGCGCAAAGCCCGACGCCGCCTGGCTGCAGGCGCCCTTCGACAAGCTGCTGCTGGACCCGCCGCGCGCGGGTGCGCGCGAGATCCTGCCGATGGTCGCGGCGCGCCAGCCGCAGCGCATCGTGTATGTGTCCTGCCATCCGGGTACGCTGGCGCGCGACGCTGCCACACTGGTGCACGAGCACGGCTACCGCCTTGCCCGCGCCGGCGTCATGGACATGTTTCCGCACACCAGCCATGTCGAGAGCATGGCCCTGTTTACTCGGGAGCGCTGATGGCGCTGGAGATCGAGCGCAAGTTCCTGGTGATCGGCGCGGCCTGGCGCCAGGAAGTCGCGCGCGCGGTGGAGATGCGCCAGGGCTACCTGACGCGCGAAGCGGGCACCGCGTCGGTGCGCGTGCGCGTGGACAACGCGGCCGCGCAGCTCAACATCAAGGCCGCGGTGGTGGGTGCGGCGCGGGCCGAGTACGACTACGCGATTCCGCTGGCCGAGGGCCGCGAAATCCTCGAGACACTGTGCGTCGGGCGCCTGGAAAAAATTCGTCACTACATCGAGCGCGACGGCGTGGTCTGGGAGGTCGACGAGTTTCTCAACGACAACGCGGGTCTGGTGGTCGCCGAGATCGAGCTGCATGCCGCTGACCAGGCGTTTGTGCGTCCGGAGTGGCTCGGGCGCGAAGTGACCGACGACCGCCGCTACTACAACCATCACTTGTCCTTGCACCCCTACCGCAGCTGGCCGGCCGCGCAGCGTGACGATGAAGATTGAGGTCGACATCGGCGCGCAGCGCCTGCGCCTGCTGGAGGGCGCCCGCTGCCTGCGCGAGTACCCGGTATCGACCGCGGCCAACGGTGCCGGCGAGATCCAGGGCTCCGGCTGCACGCCGCGCGGCCGCCACCGCGTCCGTGCGAAAATCGGCGGCGGGCTGCCGGCCGGTGCGGTGTTGTCGGGCCGCCGCTGGACCGGCGAGGTGTGGACGCCCGAGCTGCAGGCCCGGTTTCCCGGGCGCGACTGGATCCTGTCACGCATCCTCTGGCTGTCCGGCTGCGAGCCGGGGGTCAACCGGCTGGGCTGCGTCGACAGCTTTCGCCGCTTTATCTACATCCACGGCACGCCGTATGCGGCGGCACTGGGTGCGCCGCATTCGAAAGGCTGCGTGCGGATGCAGAACGAAGATGTCATTGAGCTGTTTGAACGTGTGCCGCCGAGGATCGACGTTGAGCTCCACGAGTAAGAAAACGCTGCCGCCGCTGGGGCCGCTGATGGTCGATGTCGGGGGGCTCGAGCTGACCGCCGAGGACCGCGAAATTCTCGCCCATCCCCTGGTCGGCGGGGTGATCCTGTTCACCCGCAACTACCGCGACCACGAGCAGCTCAAGGCGCTGTGCGACGGCATTCTGGCCGCGCGCAGGCCGCGTCCGCTGCTGGCGGTGGATCACGAGGGCGGCCGCGTGCAGCGCTTCCGCGTCGGTTTTTCGCGGGTGCCGGCGATGCGCACGCTGGGCAGTCTGTACTGCGAAGACGCTGCGTCTGCGCTGGAGAGTGCGCGCGAATGCGGCCTGACCATCGGTCGTGAGTTGTCGGGTTTCGGCATTGACCTGTGTTTCGCACCGGTGCTCGATCTCGACCACGGCGTCAGCACGATCATCGGCGACCGCGCCTTTTCGGATCGCTGCGAGGTGATCGTCGAGCTCGCGCGCGAGTTTCGCGCCGGCCTCAACGCCGCGGGCCTGGCGGCGACCGGCAAGCACTTTCCCGGGCACGGCGCGGTGCGGGCGGATTCCCACGTCGAGCTGCCGGTCGACCGGCGCCAGGAAACCGAGCTGCGCGCCCAGGAGCTGGTGCCGTTCCAGGCGCTGATCGCCGATGGCCTCGAGTCGATCATGATGGCGCACGTGCGCTACACCGCGGTGGACGAGACGCCCGCATCGCTGTCGCGCAAGTGGATCCGCACCATTCTGCGCAAGGAGCTGGGCTTCAGCGGGGCGGTGTTCTGCGACGATCTGTCGATGGGGGGCGCCGCGGTGGTGGGCAGCATGGAGGAACGTGCGCGCCTGGCGCTGGCCGCCGGTTGCGACATGCTGCCGGTCTGCAACGATCGCGCCGCGGTGGTCACGCTGCTCGATGCGCTGAAGGACCACGCGCCCAGCCGGGCGGCGTCGCAGCGTCTTGCGCGCCTGTACCGCAAGGCGCGATGAAGGGGGTGGGCATGGATACGGGTGCACAGGAGGCGCTGGCGGTACTGAACGCCGCCGATTGCCTGCACGATGCTGCGGCGGTGCAGGCGGCCTACGACCGGCTGGCGCGGGCGATCGCGCCGGTCTACGCGGGCAGCAACCCGCTGGTGCTGTGCGTGATGACCGGCGGACTGCAGGCGACGGCCGAGATCACGCGGCGCCTGGATTTCCCGTTGGAGATCGACTACCTGCATGCGACCCGCTACCGCGGCACGACCCGCGGCGGTGGCCTGGTGTGGAAGCGCCAGCCCGACGCCGCGCGCATCGAGAACCGCGCAGTGCTGGTGATCGATGACATCCTCGACGAGGGACACACCCTGGTCGCGATCCGGCAGGCGCTCGAGACCTTCGCGCCGGCGTCGCTGCGCGTCGCCGTGCTGGTCGAGAAGCTGCACGATCGCCGCGCCGCGGGGGCGCATGCCGAATTCATCGGCCTGCAGGTCGATGACCGCTACGTGTTCGGCTGCGGCATGGATTACAAGGAATACTGGCGGCAGCTGCCTGCCGTCTATGCGGTGGGGAAGTGATGAGCACACGAATGCTGGCGGTGATCGGCGGCACCGGCATGAATCAGTGGCCGGGTCTGGAAGTCGAGCAATCCCTGGACATCGACACCCCCTACGGCAGACCCAGCGCGCCGATTCTGCGCGGGCGCGTGTACGGCGCGCAGGCCCTGTTTCTCGCCCGGCATGGCGAGGGGCACAAGCTGCCCCCCCATGCGATCAACTACCGCGCCAACCTGTGGGCGCTGCGGCAGGCGGGTGCGACAGCGGTGGTGGCGATCGCGGCCGTGGGCGCGGTGGCCGACTGGCTGGTGCCGGGGGAAGTGGCGATCCCCGAGGATCTCATCGACTACACCTGGGGGCGCGAGCACACCTACGCCGACGGCCGCGACGGCGCCGCGCTCAAGCACGTCGAATTCACGCAGCCCTATGCGCCGCGGCTGCGCGAGGCGCTGATGAGCGCCGCGCAACGGGCCGGCGTTGACGTCTCCGGTGCGGGGATCATGGCGGTGACGCAGGGCCCGCGGCTCGAGTCCGCGGCCGAGATCCGCCGGGTCAAGCGCGATGGCGCCGACATGGTCGGCATGACCGGGATGCCGGAGGCGGCGCTCGCGGCCGAGCTCGATCTGCATTACGCCTGCCTCGCGGTGTCGGTGAACTGGGCGGCCGGCGTGATGGGCCTGGGCGACATCCACGCCGAGATCGCGCAGTCGGTCGACGCCGGCATGGCCAAGGTGCGCGCGATCCTGTCGCAGGCGCTGCCGGTACTGACGACGCCGGCGGCCTGAGCGCAGGACGCCGGCGGAATGCTATCTTCCCGCCATGACCGGCGCGGGGGCGCGGGTCACCTCATAACCATCCGCCGGATCGGCTCGCGGTAGGGGCGCAACCGGCATCGACAAGGGGGAGTCGGATGCGCGTCGCAGCACTCGTTGCGGGACTGGGGCTGGTGGGGGGACTGCTGTCCGCTCCGGCGCTTGCCAAGGTGAGCAAAGAGGAAGCGGCCCGTCTGGGCGCCGAGCTCACGCCGATTGGCGCCGAGCGCGCCGGCAATGCGGACGGCAGCATTCCGGCCTGGGAAGGCGGCTTGAGCCAGGCGCCGGCGTGTTTCCGCGGCGCGGGGACCCGGTACTGCGATCCGTTTCCGGGCGATCAGCCGCTGTACACGATCACCAACGGCAACGTCGCGCAGCACAGTCAGCAGCTGTCCGCCGGCCAGCTGGCGATGTTCGCCAAGTATCCCAGCTATCGCCTGAACGTCTATCCGACGCGGCGCAACGCGCTCAACGCGACGCTCGAGTTCGAAGGCGAATCGCTCAAGAACGCGATCCTGGGGTTTCCGTTCCCGATTCCGAAAACGGCGCAGGAGGTGATCTGGAATCACAAGCTGCGCTATCGCGGTGTTGGCGCCGCGCGCTGGAACAACCAGGCCGCAGTCACGCCGTCGGGCGCCTACACGCTGGTCGAGATCACCGAGGACGTGAAGTTCCCGTATGCCTCACGCTCGGCGACACCGGAGTCCATCAACAACATCATCATCTACTTCCTGCAGATCGTGCGGAATCCGCCGCGGCTGGCCGGCCAGATCACGCTGGTGCACGAAACCATGGATCAGGTGCGCGAGCCGCGTCGCGCCTGGCAGTACAGCCCGGGCCAGCGGCGCATCCGCCGCGCGCCCAATGTCGCCTATGACAATCCCAGCACCGCCTCCGACGGCCTGCGCACGAACGATCAGCTCGACGGCTACAACGGCGCCACCGACCGCTACACCTGGAAGCTGGTAGGCAAGAAGGAGATGGTGATCCCGTACAACAGCTACAAGCTGCACAGCGACCAGTACAAGTACCAGGACATCATACTCAAGAGCCACATCAACCAGGACCTGCCGCGCTACGAACGGCATCGCGTCTGGGTGGTGGAAGCCACCCTGCGCCCGGGCACCAGCCACATGTTCAGGCGCCGCGTGTTCTACATCGAAGAGGACTCCTGGCAGATTGCGCTGGTCGATCTCTACGACAATCGCAACCAGCTCTGGCGCTGGCAGGAGCTGCATTCGCTGCAGGCCTACGACAAGCCCTACATCGGCCCGCCGGTGATGGAAACCGCTTATGACCTGCAGTCCAGCCGCTACATCGCCTACTCGATGAACAACGAGTCGCCGGAGACGGTCGAGCGTGATTTCGACGAGAGCTACTTCGACCCGTCGAACGTGACCAAGCAGTCCTTCAAGTAATCGGCGCAGCGCTGACGCGGCGGCGCCGCCGTCGCGTCAGCGCAGGCCGCCCTGCACGTCGGCCAGCCGGCCGGCGAGCGTGGCACGCGCCGCGGTCGGCACCCAGATCTGCAGGTGGGCGCGGTCGCCCGGCACGGCCGGCGTGTACAGCTCGCCGCCGGTCGCCTCGCGATAAGGGCCGTGGCGCACGCGTCCGTCAGGGGAGCAGAACCACAGCTGGCTGCGCCGGGGCAGCTTCAGCGCACTGAGGTGAAGTGCCAGCGAGCGCGCGCCGTCCGAATGCAGCGCCAGTGCCAGCGACGACCAGCCGTCGGCGCGGTCGTGCCAGCGGCCGGCCCGGGTCAGCGAGCGGTCCACCTCGTGGGCCAGCGCAATCGGCCGGGTGCCCGGCTCCAGCGCGTCGGCGGCTGCCGACGTCGGTTTGAGCTGCAGCTGTGGCGCGTCGGCCGGAAAGGCGGTGCCGCAGGCTTCGGGAGGGAAGGCGCTCGCCGGCGCGCTGTCGCTGGCCGGTTGTGCGGCGCATCCGCTCAGCAGCAGCGCGGCCGCCACTGCCGTCAGGGGAAGGGCATTCATATCCGAGAGGCTCCGCTTCACTCGACGCGGCTGACCTGGGCGAGCACGCCCAGACGGGGGCTGTCGAGATGATGCAGTTCGTTGCGGCGCATGCGCCGGCGCTCGCGCAGGGCGTAGCGCAGGTAGCCGTCGCCGGTCGGCAGCGTGTAGTTCAGGTTCACGTCCAGATGCAGGAAGCGGCTCATCAGCAGCGCGACGGTGCCCTCGACGGGCGCAGTCAGATAGCTGTCGTAGCTGCCCGGAGCGACCACCGTCAGTGCCTGGCCGTGGCGCAGCTGGAGCGCGGGCCCGGCCTCGGACGGCGGATCGGTCTGGGTCCAGGCGAGCCGGATCAGCGGCTGGAAGCGGGGGGCATTGCGCAGCCGGTTCCAGTGCTCGGTAAGTGCGAAATCCGCCTCCGGCAGCACGCGGATGCCGGCGGCGGCCAGGGCTGCGGTATCGGTCAGCGCGATCGCCGCCGTCGACGCCGGCGGTTGCGGCGGGCTGCCCGCTTCGGCGGGCGCGTGCTTGTCCAGGTACACGATGAGATCGACCCGGTACAGGTCGGCACGTGCCGGCAGGCTCAGCAGCATCAGGGCGGCCGCGAGCAAGGCTGCACGTGATCGCATCATCGGAGTCCTCGGTGGTCAGGTGCCGCGCAGTGTAGCCAACAGCGCCTGGGCGCGCGGCGCGCGCGATTCGACGGCGGCGAAATCGCCGGCGCAATGCAGGCGCGCCTGGCCCTCGAGCCGGTAGAGCTTGGGCTGGGTCTGGATCAGCCGGATCAGACGCCCCGGATCGACGTTGGGCCGCGGGCCGAAGTCGAGGGTGATCATCTGGGCGCCGGCGCGCACGCGCGACAGTCCGAGCTGCTGCGCGGCGACGCGCAGCGCGGCAGCCTCGAACATGCGCTCGGCCGCCGGCGGCAGCAGGCCGAAGCGGTCGATCATCTCGACCTTGAGTTCGTGCAGCTCGGTGTCCTCGTGCGCCTCGGCCATGCGCTTGTACAGCGTCAGACGCGTGTGCACATCCGGGATGTAGTCGTCGGGAATCAGCGCCGCCGCGCCGAGGTCGACTTCGCAGCCGCTTTCGCCAAAGGACCGGTCGTCGAGCTTGCCGGTCTTGATCGCCTTGACCGCGCGCGACAGCAGCTCGGCGTAGAGCGTGAAGCCGACTTCCTCGATCTGCCCCGACTGCTCGCCGCCGAGGAGCTCGCCGGCGCCGCGGATCTCCAGATCGTGCGTGGCCAGCGCGAAGCCCGAGCCCAGGTCGCCCAGTGTCTCGATCGCCTCGAGGCGCTTCTCGGCATCCGGGGTGAGCGCGCGGCGGCTGGGAATCAGCAGGTAGGCGTAGCCACGGTGGTGGCTGCGTCCGACGCGTCCGCGCAGCTGATGGAGCTGGGCCAGCCCGAGCTGGTCGGCGCGATCGATCAGGATCGTGTTCGCGCTGGGCACGTCGATGCCCGATTCGATGATCGTCGTGCACACCAGTACATTGAAGCGCTGGTGATAGAAGTCGAGCATCACCTGCTCGAGCTCGCGTTCGCGCATCTGACCGTGGGCGTGACGCACGCTGCCCTCCGGCACCAGCTCCTGGATCTTGCGCGCGAATGACTCGATGTCGCGCACCTCGTTGTGCAGGATGTAGATCTGGCCGCCGCGGCGCAGCTCGCGCAGGCAGGCCTCCTGGACCAGCGCGTTGCTCCACTCGGAGACCGAGGTCTTGATCGCCAGGCGCGACGCCGGGGGCGTGGCGATGATCGACAGCTCGCGCAGTCCGGCGAGGCTCATGTTGAGCGTGCGCGGAATCGGCGTTGCGGTCAGGGTCAGCAGATCGACTTCTGCACGCAGGTTTTTCAGCCGCTCCTTGTGGCGGACGCCGAAGCGGTGTTCCTCGTCGACAATGACCAGGCCCAGGCTCTTGAAGCGCACGTCGTCCTGCAGCAGGCGGTGGGTGCCGATGACGATATCGAGGCTGCCGTCGGCGAGCTGCGCCAGCAATGCGTTCTGTTCCTTGGCCGTGCGCATGCGCGACAGCGCCGCGACGCGGATCGGGAAGCTGGCGAAGCGGTCGGAGAAGTTCTTGGCATGCTGCTCGACCAGCAGCGTCGTCGGTGCGAGCACGCAGACCTGGTGGCCGCTGCGCGCGGCGACGAAGGCGGCGCGCAGCGCGACTTCAGTCTTGCCGAAGCCGACGTCGCCGCAGACGACGCGGTCCATCGTGCGTTCGGCGGTGAGGTCGGCGAGCACGGCGTCGATGGCGGTCTGCTGGTCAGGCGTGGGCGTGAACGGGAAGCCCTCGCAGAAGCGACGGTAGTCGTCTGCGTCGAATTCCAGCGCCATGCCCGGCTTGGCCATGCGCCGCGCCTGGATCTGCAGCAGCTCGGCGGCGACATCGTGCGCCTTTTCGCGTGCGCGCGCCTGCGCCTTGGCCCAGCGGTCCGAGCCCAGGCTGTGCAGGGGAGCGGTTTCGGCCTCGCCGCCGGTGTAGCGATGGATCAGATTGAGCGAGGCCACCGGGACGTACAGCTTCCCCTGGTTGGCGTACTCGAGCACCAGGTATTCGGCCTCGACGCCACCGGCGTCCAGGCGCTGCAGGCCGATATAGCGGCCGACGCCGTGCTCGACGTGCACCACCGGCGCGCCGGGCACCAGCGACGACAGGTCGCGCAGCACCGTTTCGGGATCGCGCACGCGCGCCCGCCGGCGGATCTGCTGCGCGGGCGCGTGCAGGCCGAAGACCTGGGTCTCGGAAATGACACTGATGCCGTCGGCAGCGAGACGGAAGCTGTCCTGGATCGGACCCAGGGTGACGCCGTAGCGCTTGCTGTCGGCGAGAAACGCCGCCCAGTCGGGCAGCTCGCGCGGCAGGATGCCCAGCGGCTTGAGCCAGCCCAGCAGGGCCTCGCGCCGGCCCGGGGACTCGGCGATGAACAGCACTCGGTCGGCGGCGTGCGCGGACAGCGCGGAGCGGATCGTTTCGGCGCCGCGTTCGAAGACCTCGATCTCGCCGGCGACGTCGCCCGGTCCAACCTGGGTGAAGCGGGCGATCGCGGCCAGCGCCTGGGATGGGGTCTGGAACAGGTCGACGGGCTTGATCAGCGGCCGTTCGATATCGCCGCGATAGCGTTCGTGGCGTTCTTCGATCTGGCGCCAGTCCTCGGTCAGCGCGGCGCCGAGATCGTCAAGCGCGATCAGCAGCGTATCGTCGGGCAGGTAGTCGACCAGCGTTGCGGTCGCATCGAAGCCGAAGAACAGCGGCAGCCAGGCTTCGATGCCGCCGGGCATCAAGCCCTTGCTGACTTCGCTGTAGATGCGCGAACGGGACGGATCGCCGGCGAAGTACGCGCGGTAGTTGCTGCGGAAGGTTTCGATGCCTTCCCTGTCGGTCGGAAACTCGCGCGCCGGCAGCAGACTGATCGCCGCGACCTTGTCCTGGCTGCGCTGGGTGTCCGGGTCGAAAGTCCGGATCGTCTCGATGTCGTCGTCGAACAGATCGATGCGGTAGGCCGACTCGCTGCCCATCGGAAACAGGTCGACCAGTGCGCCGCGCACCGCGAACTCGCCCTGAGCCTGCACCTCGGAGACGGACTGGTAGCCGGCGGCGACCAGCCGCTCGCGGAAGTGCAGCGGGTCCAGACGTTCGCCCACGCGCAGCTGGAACACCCGGCTGTCGAGCCAGCGCCGCGGCGGCAGCCGCTGGATCAGCTGGTCCGCCGTGGTCAGCAGCACGCCGCGGCGCGTCGCGGGCAGGCGGTGCAGCGCGGACAGCCGCTGCGACAGGATCTCCTGATGCGGCGAGAACTGGTCGTAGGGCAGGACTTCGGTGTCCGGCAGATGCACCAGCGGCAGCGAGCGCGGCAGGAAGAAGCGCAGTTCCTGTTCCAGGCGATAGGCGCGCTGCTCGTTGGCGACCAGCACCACGGTGAGGCCGGAATGACGCTGTGCGGCCGCCGCGGCGGCCAGTGCGGCGCTGGCGCCGGGCAGCGCCGGCCAGGGTGACGACGCCGGGTCGGGATTCAGGGGGGAGAAGCTCACGCGGTCGATGGTGCTGCGCGAAGGCAGCCTATGGAGTCGGAATGCGGAAGCCCGATTATCTCATGAGCCGTGGTGTGGCTCTCAGCGCTGACGCAGGTGTTCGAGCCGAATCGGCTGCTGGGCGTGGCTGAAGGCTGGCGTTGCGACGCTGCGGCTGGCGCAGCCGCTGCAGCTGGCGCAGCCGCTGGCGCAGGACGCGGGGGGCGGACGCTCGTGCCGCCCCAGGCGCCGCAGCAGCGCAAGGCGCCACTGCGGCAGCAGGTGGCCGAAAACCTGCCAGGCGCAGGCGGCGACGATCAGCAGCACGACCGCGCGCTCGAGCAGGGCGTATGCGTTCATGTCCATGCGCGGGCGAGCTGATACGTGGCGAGCGCGGCCAGGTAGGCGAGCGCGAACAGATAGCCGGCGGCGAGACCAACGGTGCGCCAGGACTGCGTCTCGCGCCGGATCACCGCCAGGGTCGACACGCACTGCGGCGCAAACACATACCAGGCCAGCAGGGCCAGCGCGGTGGCCAGCGACCACTGTTCGGCGACGATCGGCAGCAGCTGTGCCGAGGCGTCGTCGGCGGTGGCCGACAGCGCATAAACGGTGGCCAGGGCGCTGACCGCGACTTCGCGCGCCGCCAGACCGGGCACCAAGGCGATGCAGATCTGCCAGTTGAAGCCCAGGGGCGCGAAGATCACGTGCAGCGCCTGGCCGATGCGGCCGGCGAGGCTGTACTCAATCGCCGGTCCGGTGGCGTCGGGCGGCGGCGCCGGAAAACTCGACAGCAGCCACAACAGCACCGTCAGCGACAGGATGATCGTGCCGACGCGGCGCAGGAAGATGCCGGCGCGCTCCCACAGGCCGATGGCCAGGTCGAATGGATGCGGCATGCGGTAGCTCGGCAATTCGAGCAGCAGTGCGTGCTCGGCGGCGTCGCGGCGCAGCCACTTCATGACCCGGGCCACGGCGAGCGCCGCAGCGATGCCGGCGGCATAGAGCGCAAACAGCACCAGCCCCTGCAGGTTGAAGACTCCGGCCACGGTCTGCTGCGGGATGAAGGCAGCAATCAGCAGCGCATACACCGGCAGGCGCGCGGAGCAGGTCATCAGTGGTGCGACCAGGATCGTCGCCAGCCGGTCGCGCGGGTCCTGGATGGTGCGGGCCGCCATGATTCCAGGCACCGCGCAGGCGAAGCTCGACAGCAACGGAATGAACGAGCGTCCAGTCAGCCCCGCGCTGACCATCAGGCGGTCGAGCAGAAAGGCGGCGCGCGGCAGGTAGCCCGATTCCTCGAGCGTCAGGATGAACAGGAACAGGATCAGGATCTGCGGCAGGAACACGATCACGCTGCCGACCCCGGCGATGATGCCGTCGACGATCAGGCTCTTGAGCGTGCCGTCCGGCATCAGGGTGCCGACGGTGCTGCCGAACCAGGCAACGCCGGCATCGATACCGTCCATGAACGGGGCGGCCCATGCGAACACGGCCTGGAACATCAGGAACAGCAGTGCGGCCAGGATCGCCAGGCCGATCACGGGGTGCAGCAGCACGCGGTCGAGTGCGTCATCGATGCGCGCGGTACGGCGGGGAACCGTGACGCAGGCCTGCAGGATGGCACTGACACGCGCATGCAGGTCGGCACCCGGTGCGGGGGCTGCGGGCGGCGACGGCAGCGCGGCGTCGAGCTGGCGGATCAGCGCCTCGGTGCCGCGGTGACGGATGGCCACGGTTTCCACCACCGGCATGCCGAGTTCGCGCGCGAGTGCGGCCACGTCAATGCGAATCCCGCGCCGCGCCGCGGCGTCGCTCATGTTCAGCGCCAGCACCATCGGCAGGCCCAGGCGCTGCACCTCCAGGACGAAACGCAGATGCAGGCGCAGATTGGTCGCATCGACCACGCAGACCAGCAGGTCAGGGCGTGCCTCGCTCTGGAAGCGTCCCAGGCAGACGTCGCGGGTGACCGCTTCGTCCGGGCTGGTCGCGGCCAGGCTGTAGGCGCCGGGCAGGTCCAGCACGCGCAAGGTCCGCCCGGAAGGCGCGACCAGCCGGCCTTCCTTGCGTTCGACGGTGACGCCGGCGTAATTCGCGACTTTCTGCCGGCTGCCGGTCAGGCGGTTGAACAGCGCGGTCTTGCCGGAGTTGGGATTGCCGACCAGGGCGATGTGGAGTGCGGCGTCCATGGCGCTACTGCGGCGTCAGCGCGACGTGTACGCGGCCGGCTTCGGCGCGGCGCAGTGCAAAGCGCGTGTAGCCGATCTGCACCAGCAGGGGATCGCGCTGGAACGGCCCGTGCGCGAGCACGCGCACCGGTTCGCCGCGGACGAAGCCAAGTTCACGCAGGCGACTGGCGATGCTGTCCGTGTCGCCGTGGTCGGCGACGTCGATCACCGTTGCCGGTGCATGGTGGGGCAGATCGGAGAGACGCATCGCACCCTGCTGATGAGGGAGAAGATAAGAATCATTATCATAATACACGGAAGCCGATCCCGCGTCGCCTCACCCGGATCGGGGGCGACCGCTCGTCAGGTGGAGACAGACCGCCCTTCCTCGCCGCGGCGCGGATGCCGCGGGTGAGCGCGATCCGGGTCGCAGGCGCCCGCACTCCGCGCCACGACCCGCCCGGCGGGCTCGTTGCCGTCGACTCTGCCGCGCCGGCGTGCGGCGCGCCTTGATGCGGGTCGTTGCAAAAAAACGCGCGAATTGATCTACAACAAGCGGGCGCGCGCCGGCGCCGCGGCGTCCGCCGCGCCGGCTACGCCTGTGCGGGCGCGCTGAAGTCGAGCCGACCGTCCTTCACGCCGACCACGACGGTGTCGCCGTTCGCGTACTGGCCATCCAGAATCATGCGCGCGAGCGGGTTTTCGACCAGCGACTGGATTGCGCGTTTGAGCGGCCGCGCGCCGTAGACCGGATCGAAGCCGGCCTGTGCGAGCTGGTCGAGCGCTGCGTCGCTGAACTGCAGCCCGATCCCGCGCTCCGCCAGTCGGCGCACGACGTTCTGGGTCTGGATCCCTGCGATCTGGCGGATCTGTGCCGAACCCAGCGGGTGAAACACGACCGCCTCGTCGATGCGGTTGATGAATTCGGGGCGGAAGTGCTGCGAGACGACGCCCATCACCGCTTCGCGCAGGGCCGCGTAATCCTGCGCGTCGCCCCCGCTCATCAGCTCCTGAATCAGCTGCGAGCCAAGGTTGGAGGTCATCACGACGACGGTGTTGCGAAAATCGACCGTGCGACCCTGGCCATCGGTCAGGCGGCCGTCGTCGAGCACCTGCAGCAGCACGTTGAACACTTCCGGGTGCGCCTTCTCGACCTCGTCGAGGAGGATCACGGAGTAGGGGCGACGACGCACCGCTTCGGTCAGGTAGCCGCCTTCGTCGTAGCCGACGTAGCCGGGTGGGGCACCGATCAGCCGGCTCACGGAGTGGCGCTCCATGAATTCCGACATGTCGATGCGCACCATGGCCTCTTCGGTGTCGAACAGGAAGGTTGCCAGCGCCTTGCACAGCTCGGTCTTGCCGACGCCGGTCGGGCCGAGGAACAGGAACGAGCCGATCGGGCGGTTCGGGTCGGACAGTCCGGCGCGCGAGCGGCGGATTGCGTTGGCCACGGCCGTGATCGCCTCGTCCTGGGAGATCACGCGCTGATGCAGCGCGTCCTCCATGCGCAGCAGCTTCTCGCGCTCGCCTTCGAGCAGCTTCGACACTGGAATGCCGGTCCAGCGCGCGACGACCTCGGCGATCTCGTCCTCGGAGACGCTGTTGCGCAGCAGTTCGAACTTCTTTGGAATTTCCCCGTCCTGGCTGGCCTGGGCCAGACGGCGCTCCAGTTGCGGGATGATGCCGTAGCGGATCTCCGACGCGCGGCCGTGATCACCGGCACGGTAGGCCACTTCGTACTCCTGGCGTGCGCGCTCGAGTTCCTCCTTGACGCCGGCGCTGCCGGCGACGGAGGCCTTCTCCGCTTTCCACTTCTCTTCGAGGTCCGCGTATTCGCGCTCGAGCTTGGCGACTTCCTCCTCCAGTGCCGCCAGCGAGCGGCGCGCACCTTCGTCGGACTCCTTCTTCAGCGCTTCGCGCTCGATCTTGAGCTGGATCAGGCGGCGGTGCAGGCGGTCGAGCGCCTCGGGCTTGGAGTCGATCTCGATGCGGATGCGGGACGCGGCCTCGTCAACCAGATCGATGGCCTTGTCCGGGAGGTTGCGGTCGGTGATGTAGCGATGACTGAGCTTGGCCGCGGAGATCAGCGCGCCGTCGGTGATGTCGACGCCATGGTGCACTTCATAGCGCTCCTTGAGGCCGCGCAGGATGGCGATGGTGTCCTCGACGCTGGGTTCGCCGACGAAGACTTTCTGGAAGCGACGTTCGAGTGCGGCGTCCTTCTCGATGTACTTGCGGTACTCGTCGAGCGTGGTTGCGCCGATGCAATGCAGTTCGCCGCGCGCCAGCGCGGGCTTGAGCATGTTGCCCGCGTCCATCGCCCCTTCGGCCTTGCCGGCGCCCACCAGTGTATGGATCTCGTCGATGAACAGGATGATGTTGCCCTCCTGCTTGGCCAGATCGGTCAGCACCGCCTTGAGTCGCTCTTCAAATTCGCCGCGGAACTTCGCGCCCGCGATCAGCGCGCCCAGATCGAGGCTCAGCAGGCGCTTGTTCTTGAGCGACTCCGGCACCTCGCCATTGACGATGCGCTGCGCAAGGCCTTCGACGATCGCCGTCTTGCCCACGCCTGGTTCGCCGATCAGCGCCGGGTTGTTCTTGGTGCGCCGGGAGAGCACCTGGATCACGCGTCGGATTTCCTCGTCGCGACCGATCACCGGATCGAGCTTGCCACCCGACGCGCGCGCGGTCAGGTCGATGGTGTACTTCTCCAGCGCCTGGCGCTGCTCCTCGGCGCCCTGGCTGTCGACTTTCTGGCCGCCGCGCACCGCGTCGATTGCTTTCTCGAGCAGTTCCCTGCGCGCGCCGGCCGCGCGCAGCGCCTCGCCGACGGCGCCCTTGTCATCGGTGGCGGCGAGCACGAACAGTTCCGTCGAAATGAACTGGTCCTTGCGCTGCTGCGCGAGCTTGTCGGTCAGATTGAGCAGGCGCGCCAGATCCGGCGAGACATTGACCTCGCCCGTGGCCTCGCCCAGCCGCGGCAGGCGGTCTGCGGCCTGCGCCAGCTTGCTGCGCAGCAGGTCGATGTTGACCCCCGCATTCTGCAGCAGCGGCAGCGTCGAGCCGCCGTCCTGCTGGACCAGGGCGCTCAGCAGGTGCACCGGCTCGATCGCCGGGTTGTCGCGCCCCACCGCCTGCGACTGCGCGTCCGCGAGTGCCTGCTGAAAGCGGCTGGTCAGTTTGTCCATGCGCATGCTGAGATCCTTGAAGGCGGGTTGCTGCGACGTTTAATGCGGTCGTCGGCATGCGGTTCAAGTGGCGACCCGCGGGGCGTTGAAATTGTCTTGCGCAGGTGATAGGAGTAGAGTCCGCGGCAAAACAGGCGACGAATGGTAGAAGCCCGGCGACAATCGGGCTTGGTGCGCCGCTAAAGCAACGGGTGGGGCTGCAGTCCGCAAAGGAGGGCGGATGAGGGCAGCGTCAGGATGGAGGGTTGGGCGTGAGTTATCCGTGGTCGAGTTCCGAGTTGCGCGCAGTTCCCGCGGCAGGCGGGCGGCCGGCAGTGGCGACCGAAGCCGTTCAAGGGGTGCTGTATGCATTGGTTGTGGCGGGTACGCTGTGGCTGCTGGCGACCACGTACCTAGGCACGCCACTGGACGCAGCCTACCGTGTGCTTGGGCTTCTGGCAGGAACCTTTGCGTTCCTGATTCTGCGGCGTATTGATCTCTTGGCAGTATGGCGCATCGGGAGATCCGGGTCGCTGGGCACCCAGGTTCTTTACCGTTGGGCGTCGATTGTTGGATTGCTGCTTCTCATCGCCTATGTCGCCAAGTCTTCCGCGCATTTCTCGCGGTTGGTGATTGGCACCTGGCTCGTGATCACTCCGGCAGCTCTCGCGCTGCTGAACCTGCTGGCGCGCGCGTTTGCGCACCGTTTCGTGCCGCATGTGCTGACTCAGCGCCGTGCGGTGATTGTGCACGCCAACGAGTCCGCGCAAGCGCTGGCCCGTAATCTGCGCGAGTCTGAGATCTACACCCTCGAGGGCTTCTTCGACGACAGTGGCGACCGTCGTCTTGGCACGTCCGCGAAGCGAGTGCCCCGGCTTGGGGCGGTGTCCGACCTGACGGACTATGTTCGTCGCGGTGGTGTGGACGTCGTTTTCATCATGCTGCGGGAGCATGACGCGGGTCGGGTGTTGGAGTTGATGGACGAACTCGGGGATACCACAGTCTCGGTCTACGTTGTGCCCGATTTCGCCATGTACGACATCGTCGGCGCCGACATCTCGGAGGTCGAAGGCATTCCGGTGCTGCGAGTCGCAGAGAGCCCCATGCTGGGCGTTGATGGCCTTTATAAGCACATTTTTGACGTCACGGCTGCGCTGGCGGGCTTGCTGTTGCTGTCGCCGCTATTGCTGTTGATCGCGCTGATGGTGCGGCTGGAGTCACCCG
>JBFHQK010000022.1:0-18833 GCA_041592255.1 Fontimonas sp. | reverse complement strand
GCGGAATTCTAGCCGGATTGCCGCCTGCGGCTCTGCGCCGTCCCGAGCCGGTCCCGCGGGCACGGCTACTTGCGTGGCGAGAGGTACATGCCGATGTCGGCTTCCATCACCGCCTCGCCGCGGGTGTTGAAGACGCGCACGGGCACGATGACGTCGCCGCGGAAGTCCTCCGCGACCGGCTGCGCCAGCTCGGCGCGGGCGACGAGGTCGGTATCGGCCTTCTTCAGGTAGCGCACGCTCATTCCGCGCGGAATCCAGCGCAGGCTGCGCGGCAGGCTGGACTCGAGCATCGTGCCGGCGGCGAGTTCGCACATCGCGCACATGGCGATGGCGTTGACCGTGCCCAGGTGGTTGTGCACCCGGCGGCGATTGCGCACTGCGACCTCGGCGTAGCCGCTGCGCAGCTCCCGGAACAGGGGCGAGATCGACGCGAAGTAGGGCGCGCGCCGGCACACCGCGCGGGAGAACAGGTGCTTGCCGAGGGGATAGCGGCGGACGCGGGCGAACAGCTGCGCGGGCGTGGCCATCAGGCGGCCCTCCTCAGCTGCGGACGCGCGGCGGCGCTCAGCCAGTCCGCCGTGTCCTGCCATGCGCGCTGCGGCATCGTCGGCCGGAAGAAGCCGAAGTGGCCGATGGCGGTCTGGTCGTGCGCGCGCGGATCGAGGGTGCGCAGCTCGACCTGGGCGCGACGGAAGCAGCCGGCAAGCGCGGCCACGGCCCGCGGCGGTGCGTAGAACGGGTCGTCGGCGATGGCCAGCATCAGCAGCGGGCCCTGGTAGCGATCGAAGCCGGCGCGCAGCGCCTGGTTCTGCGCATCGACGATGAAGTCGGCATGGCGGCACCAGCGCGCCCATTCCCGTGCGACGCCCGCGGGCAGTTCCACGCCCATCAGTGGCGCCGGCAGCCGGCCGCTGAGCGCGACCGCGGCGGGTACCGCCAGATGCCAGAGGGCCGCCATCGCCGGCTGCAGATGCCACGGCCAGTGACGCCAGTAGCCGGACTGCGCGGCGACGCCGAGCGCGGCGGTCAGCTGAGCGTTGTTGGGCGCAAGGCCCAGCAGCTGGCCGCCGACCGAGTGGCCCACGGCGAGCAGCGGCAGCGTCGGGTGGCGTTGTTGCAGCCAGTGCAGTGCACAGGCGTAATCGTGCTCTCCCCAGTGACGCATCGTCAGCTGCTGCGGATCGGCCGCGTGCCAGCGCGAGTCGCCGGTGCCGCGGTAGTCGTAGGTGAGAACGGCAAAGCCCTGCGCGGCAAGAAAGCGCGCATACGCCGCGTAGTAGCGTCGCGGCGCGCCGGTTGCGCCGTTGATCTGTACCGCGGCGAATGCGCGCGCCGGCGCATAGAACGTTGCTGCCAGGGGGTGGCCGTCGGCGGCCACCAGTGTCAGGTGAATTTCGCGCATCGGGCGCTCCGAGCGAAAGGGACGGCGCTCAGGCTAGGTGCGCGCGAGGGCGCCGACAAACGAAAACGGCGCGCTCTTCGCGTGAAACAGATTCAGCCGACGGCCGATTCGCGTCGCAGCAGTGCGGTCAGCCAGCCGCGGAATGCGGCAACCTCGGGGCGACCGCCGTCGTCGGGCCGGTGCAGCAGGTAGTAGCCCTGCGGAATCGTGAGTTGCAGCTGCGGCCAGGGCATCGCCAGCCGGCGCTGCACGATCCACGGCTTGACCATCGGCATCAGGCCCAGCGCCACGCCCAGCCCCTGCTCGGCGGCGCGCAGGATCGCCAGGTAGCTGTCGAGCCAGATGTCGCGGCGGGGGGTGCCCAGGGTGAGGCCGGCGCGGGCGGCCCATTGCGCCCAGCCCTGCGGCATCGGCGAGGAGTGAATCAGTGCCACATCGTCGAGCTGTTCGGGGCCGCGCCGGCGCAGGCGCCGGGCCATCGCCGGCGCGCACACCGGCGCCGCCGACGCATTCATCAGGTGCTGCGCGGCCAGGCCGGGCCAGTGACCCTCGCCGAAGCGCAGCGCGATGTCAGTGTCTTCGTGCAGCAGGTCGACCGGACGCAGGTCGGTGTCAATGCGCACGTCAATATCCGGGTGCTGCTGCTGGAACTCGGTCAGCGCCGGAACGATGATCTCGCTGGCGATGAACGGCCCGGCGCTGATCTTGAGCGCGGCACGGGCGTAGCGCTGTGCGACACGCGCGCTGCCGCTGCGCAGGCGTGTCAGCGTGTCGCGCACCACCTCCAGGTAGTCCCGGCCGGCGTCGGTCAGCTCGAGCGAGCGGTTGCCGCGGCGAAACAGCGCCACGCCGATGAACGTCTCCAGCGCCTTGATCTGGTGGCTGATCGCCGACGCGGTCAGATGCAGCTCCTGGGCCGCCAGCTTGAACGACAGCCGCCGTGCCGCGGCGTCGAAGGCCTCGAGCGTGTGCAGCGGTGGCAGTCGACGGAATTTCACGCCGCGCAGCTTAGCAGTGCGATCGGCGCAGGCTCAGTCCGTGTCCTCGCGGCGCTGCTGCGCGTGACGGGCCATCAGTTCCTGCTGCAGCTTCGGCGGGGCCTGTTCGTAGTGGCTGAAGCTCATGGTATAGGCGCCTTCGCCGGCGGTCTGCGCCTTGATCCGGTGCAGCAGGTCGCCAAGCTCCGCCAGCGGCGCCTGCGCCTCGATCAGCATCTGGCCGCCGGGCAGCGTCTGCTGCTGCATCACCCGGCCGCGCATCGTCGCCAGATCGCCGGTGATGCCGCCGATGCTGGTCGCCGGGCCGTGAATCGAGAGCGTCATGACCGGTTCGAGCACCACCGCGCCGGCTTTGGATACGGCGTCGAGAAAGGCCTTGCGGCCGGCGATCGAAAAGGCGATGTCCTTGCCGTCGACCGGATGGGTCTTGCCGTCGTGGAGCGTGACGCGCAGGTCCTGGAGTGCAAAACCGGCGATGGCACCCGCGGCGAGGGCCTGGCGCACGCCCTTCTCGACCGAGGGGATGAACTGGCTCGGAATCGCCCCGCCGGTCACCGCATCGACGAACTCGAAACCGGCACCGCGCGCCAGCGGCTCCACGCGCAGCGCGACTTCGCCGAACTGTCCGGCGCCGCCGCTTTGCTTCTTGTGCCGGTGATGGCCTTCGGCCGGGCGGGTCACCGTTTCGCGGAACGGCACGCTCGGCGGGTGCGATTTCAGCTTGACGTTGAAGGCCCCGGTCAGGCGTTCGAGCGCAACGCGCAGATGCAGCTCGCCGTGGCCGTAGAGCACGGTTTCGTTGAGCGCGGGGTGTTGCTCCAGGCGCAGGCTCGGATCCTCGGCCACGAGCTTGTGCAGCCCGTCGGCGAGTTTCTGCTCGTCGCCGTGGCGCTCCGGCTCGATCGCCAGCCCGAGCATCGGCGGCGGCGCTGCCGGCTCGCGCAGATGGTGATGGTCCTCGTCGTGCGAATCGTGGACCACTGCATCGTAGTGCAGCTCGTCAACCTTGCTGATGGCGCAGATGTCGCCGGGCAGCGCCGCGCGCTTGTCGGACAGGCTGCTGCCGTGCACCTCGTGCAGATGCGCGAGCTTGAATGGTTTGCGGGCGTCGCCGACGTAGAGCTGCTGGCCGGTGCGCAGCCGGCCCTGATGCACGCGCAGCAGCGCGACGCGGCCGGCGTAGGGGTCGATGCTGATCTTGAACACGTGCGCCAGCGCGTGGCGATCCGGGTCGGGAATGACCTCGACCGCGGCGACGTCGGCGCCTTCGCCCTTGACGAAGGGCGGCGCATTGCCTTCGAACGGGCTCGGCAGCAGGCGCGTGGCGAACTCCAGCAGCTCGGTGATGCCGGCGCCGCGGGCGGCGCTGGTGAAGCAGACCGGAATCAGATGCCCCTCGCGCAGGGCGCGCTCGAAGGCATCGTGCAGCTGCTCGGGGCCGACGCTGGTATCGCCGGCGAGGTAGCGTTCGAGCAGCGCCTCGTCGACTTCAATGACCTGCTCGATGATCGCGCGGTGTGCGGCGGCGATGCTGCCGAAGTCGGTCGCGGCGCCGTCGCGGCTGAAGAAGCAGTCCTGCACCTGCGCATGGGCGTCGCTGGGCAGGTTGATCGGCAGGCATTCGGCGCCGAAACTTTCGCGCAGTGCGGCGAGCAGGCCTTGCAGGTCGCCGCCGGCGTCGATGCGATTGATGACGATCGCCCGGCACAGGCCGCGCTCCTGCGCAGCGGCCATCAGGCGCCGCGTCGCCAGTTCGATGCCGGACTGTGCGTTGACCACCAGCAGCACCGCATCGGCTGCCGGCAACACCGCAAGCGTGCGCCCGAGCAGTTCCGGGTAGCCCGGTGTGTCGAGCAGATGGAAGCGGTGGTCGCGATAGTCGAAGCACGTCGCGCTGACGTCGAGCGTGTGCGCGGCTGCCCGGCCCGGCGCGCCGGCGGTCGGGGCACTGCCGGCGGCGGCGAGCAAGGCCGCCAGCAGCTCGGTCTTGCCGGCCCCGCTGTGGCCGACGAGCGCGAGGTTGCGGATGTTCTGCGTCGTGTAGCTCATGGACCGCCTCCCGCAGGACCGGTCCACGCACCATACCAGCAGTGCCGCGGCTCAGAACATCTGCGTGTTCTTGGCGTCGACCTTGGCCGCTGTGGTGGCGTTGCGCGACGGGATCCAGTCGCCGGTGATCATCTGCTCGTAGGACATGCCGGGGCCGACCATCGGATACACCGACGCCATCGGATCGATGATGACCTCGAGGAAGGCCGGGCCGGGGTGGGCGATGAATTCCGCCACCACCGGGGCCAGGTCTTCCTTCTTCTCGACCCGGCGGGCGAAGGTGTAGCCGTCGGCTTCGGCCGCCTTGATGAAATCCTTGCGGTGCAAGCTCTTATCAGAGCCGGCGAAGCGGCTGTCAAAGAACAGGCGTTGCCATTGCTTGACCATGCCATCGCCGTAGTTGTTGAGGACGACCACCTTGACCGGCAGGTTGTAGGTCGTGACCGTTTCCAGCTCGCCCAGATTCATGCGGATGCTGGCGTCGCCGTCGATGTCGATGACGATCTTGTCCGGGCGCGCGAACTGCGCGCCGATCGCCGCGGGCAGGCCGAAGCCCATCGTGCCCATCGAGCCGGAGGTCAGCCAGAGTCGTGGCTCGCGGAAGTCGAAGTACTGCGCAGCCCACATCTGGTGCTGGCCGACGCCGGTGGCGACCAGCGCCTCGCCGCGGGTCAGGCGGTTGATTTCCTCGATCACGGCGTGCGGCTGGATATGCGTGCCGCCGCGCTCGTAATTCATCGCGTAGGTGCGCTTCAGCTCCGCGATGTGCGCATGCCATTCGCTGTAATCGGGCTTGAAGTTCTGCGCGTCCGCATAGGCCTGCAGCGCGGTGAGTGTCTTGTTGAGTTCGCCGACATGGTGCCAGTGCACGCGCTTGACCTTGTTGATCTCGGACGGGTCGACGTCGAGATGCGCGATCCACTTGGCGCTGCGCGCGAACTTCGCCGGCACGCCGGCGACGCGGTCGTCGAAGCGTGCGCCGATCGCGATCAGGAAGTCGCAGTCGTCGGTGGCGTAATTGGCAAACGCGGTGCCGTGCATGCCCAGCATCTGCAGGCACAGCGGCTCGGTGGTGTCGACGGCGCCGATGCCCATCAGCGTGGTCGTCACCGGGATGCCGAATCCATGGGCAAAGCGGCGCAGCGTCGCGGAGGCTTCGCCGTGGATGACGCCGCCGCCGGCATAGATCAGCGGCCGCCGCGCCTGACGCAGCATGTCGTAGAACTTGGCGGCGCTGTCGGTGGCCACCAGGTTGTCCTGCACCGCCTTGAGGCGCGCGCGGTAGCCGGGCATCGGCAGCACGCCCTCGCCGAGGAACGGGCCGCTCCAGTTCTGGACGTCCTTGGGGATGTCGACGACGACCGGACCGGGGCGGCCGGTGCGGGCGATCTCGAAGGCGGTGCGCACCGTTGCTTCGAGCTTCTTGGGGTCGGTGACCAGAAACACGTGCTTGGCCGCGGCGCCCATGATCGAGCTGATCGGCGCCTCCTGGAACGCGTCGGTGCCCACGGCGGCGGTCGGCACCTGGCCGCAGATCACGACCATCGGAATCGAATCGGCCAGGCAGTCGCGCACCGGCGTCACGGTGTTGGTCGCGCCCGGGCCGCTGGTGACCAGGCAGACGCCCACCTTGCCGGACGCGCGCGCGTAGCCCGCGGCCATGAAGCCGGCCGCCTGCTCGTTGGCAGGCACGATCAGCGGCATCTTTTCCTGGTGCTCGGCATTGAAGCGGAACACCGCGTCGTAGGTCGGCAGGATCGCGCCGCCCGAGTAACCGAATACGGCGCTCGCGCCCTCGTCGGCCAGGATCTGGACGACCATCTCCGCTCCGCTCATGACTCGGCCGGCGAGGGGGTGGCGGGCGGCGGGGGCGGCAGCGTTCATCGGACCAGCAACTCCTGCAAAAATCGGCGAAAAGCGCGTGATGTTAGCTTGATTTCGCACTGCAGCAAAGCTATGTTGCGCGCCCTATGCGCCACATCATTTCCATCCTGCTGCAGAACGAGGCCGGCGCGCTGGCGCGGGTGGCGGGCATGTTCTCGTCGCGTGGCTACAACATCGACTCGCTGTCGGTTGCGCCCACGCATGACCCCGCAGTGTCGCGCCTGACGCTGGTCACCAGCGGTTCGGATGCGGTCATCGACCAGATCATCAAGCAGACGCGCAAGCTGATCGACGTGGTTGAGATCATGGACCTGTCGCGCACCGACCATCTCGAATGCGAGCTGCTGATGCTCAAGCTCGAGGTCGACGCTGCGTCGGCGCGCGCGGTCATCGAGTGCGTGCGGCATCATCGCGCGGCGATTCTCGACGAATCGGAGAGCACCCGCATGATTCAGCTCGCCGGCACCGGGCCGGAAGTCGATGCCTTTGTTGCCGAGATCGGCACGCTGGCGAAGGTGCTCGAGCTGGTGCGCTCCGGCGTTGCCGCCATGGAACGGGGACACAATGTGATCGAGGTCCCCACCGTCGCCTGAGGCTGATTCAACGCCGCGTGACGCGCGGTTTTTGCTGCTGGCCTAGCCAGTCAATTTGGAGTCTCAAGAAGTGAGCATCAACGTCTACTACGATAAGGACGCCGACCTTTCGATCATCCAGTCGAAGAAGGTCGCCATCGTTGGCTACGGTTCGCAGGGCCATGCCCATGCGCTGAACCTCAAGGACAGCGGCGTCGAGGTCGTCGTGGCGCTGCGTCCGGGCTCGGCCACCGCCAAGAAGGTCGAGGCCGGCGGCCTCAAGGTCAAGAGCGTGCCCGAGGCCTGCGCCTGGGCCGACGTGGTCATGGTGCTGACGCCGGACGAGTTTCAGTCCGAGCTGTACAAGAACGAGATCGAGCCGAACATCAAGCAGGGTGCAGCGCTGGCCTTCGCCCACGGGTTCGCGATCCACTACAACCAGGTGGTGCCGCGCGCCGACCTCGACGTGATCATGATCGCGCCCAAGGCGCCGGGTCACACGGTGCGCAACGAGTACACCAAGGGCGGCGGCATCCCCGACCTGATCGCGGTGTATCAGGACGCCAGCGGTTCTGCCAAGGCGCTGGCGCTGTCCTATGCCTCGGCCATCGGCGGCGGACGCTCGGGCATCATCGAGACCACGTTCAAGGACGAGTGCGAGACCGATCTGTTCGGCGAGCAGGCGGTGCTCTGCGGCGGCGCTGTCGAGCTGGTCAAGGCCGGCTTCGAGACCCTGGTTGAAGCGGGCTACGCGCCGGAAATGGCGTACTTCGAGTGCCTGCACGAGCTCAAGCTGATCGTCGACCTGATGTACGAGGGCGGCATCGCCACCATGAACTACTCGATCTCGAACAACGCCGAGTACGGCGAGTACGTCACCGGCCCGAAGGTCATCAACGCCGAATCGCGCAAGGCCATGCGGCAGGCCCTGCTCGACATCCAGACCGGCAAGTACGCCAAGGCCTTCGTGCTCGAAGGCAAGTCCGGGTATCCGGAAATGACTGCGATGCGCCGCCTCAACGCCGCGCATCCGATCGAAGAAACCGGCGCCAAGCTGCGCGCGATGATGCCTTGGATCGGCAAGAACAAGCTGGTCGACAAGGCGAAGAACTGAGCGACCGGACCGCGCTTCGCGTCGCGCAGGCGCAGGCGCAGTCGCAGCAGCCAACGCATAAGGGCGCCAAAGGGCGCCCTTATGCATGGCCCGGCCGGATCGTAGAATCTGCAACACCTGATGGAACCCCGCTGATGGAACAGACCTCTCCGCTCAAGCCGCGCCGCAAGGGCATCTACCTGCTGCCCAACCTGTTCACGACCGGCACGCTGTTTGGTGGCTTCTACGCCATCGTGCAGGCGATGGGGGGGCATTTCGAGGCGGCTGCCGCCGGCATTCTCGCGGCGATGGTCGCCGATGGGCTCGACGGCCGCATCGCGCGCCTGACCAATACGCAGAGCGACTTCGGCAAGGAGTACGACTCGCTGTGCGACATGGTCGCGTTCGGCGTCGCCTCCGCGATCGTGATCTATGCCTTCAGCCTGCATCATCTCTCCGACTACCGCTGGCTGGGCGGCAAGCTGGGCTGGGCGATGGCGTTCCTGTTTGCCGCCTGCGCGGCGCTGCGGCTGGCGCGCTTCAATGTGCTGACTGCGATCGCCGGCAGCGACAAGGATTTTTTCGGCCTGCCCAGTCCGTCGGCGGCGGCCACCGTGGTGTTCTTCGTCTGGGCCGCACACAGCTGGGGGCTCGACGGCGTCGACGCGCTGATTCCCAGTGCGGTGCTGACCGTGGGCTGCGCGCTGCTGATGGTGAGCAACATCCGCTATGCCAGCTTCAAGCAGTTCAAGCTGTCGCGCCGCGGGCCGTTTCTGTACATGGTGCTGTTCGTCGGTCTTTTCACGCTGATCCTGATGAATCCGCCCAACGTGCTGTTCGCGGGATTCCTGCTCTACACCCTCTCCGGGCCGGCGCTGATGCTGTGGCGCCGCTACCGGCGGACGCAGCTGCCGGCCTAGCGGATCCCGCGGCGGCTGCGGCGAGCGCGGTGCGCCCGGGCCTGGCCAGCCGTTGCGCCGGCGTGCCGGTGTCCGCGCCATCTGTCGCAGCGCGCGCACCGCATGGGCGCGCAGGCGTTGGCAGGGTGCCGAGCATCGTCTATAGTCGGCCCCATGCGTCTTTCCAGTGGCCAAGTTGTGATCTGCGCTGCGGCATCCAGCCGCGGTGTGCTGCGCCCTGGTCTTCTTGGTCTGCTCCTTCTGCCGTAAGGCAGAACATACGAGCGCGCCGCGCACGGGGCCCAAACCGTGCACACCCGACCAAGAAACCAGCCCCGGCACCACGCCGAGGCCCCTAGTACCGGACATTCGACCACAGCGACCCGCGTCGCTGGATCCGAGACCAACATGAAAGACACATTGATCATTTTCGATACCACCCTGCGCGACGGCGAACAGAGCCCCGGCGCGTCGATGACGCTGGACGAGAAGGTGCGCATCGCCAAGGCGCTCGAGCGCATGCGCGTCGACGTCATCGAGGCCGGCTTCGCGGCCGCGAGCAACGGCGATTTCGCTGCCGTGCGCGCGGTTGCCGAGGCGGTGCGCGACAGCACCGTCTGCTCGCTGGCGCGGGCCAATGCCGGCGATATCACGCGTGCGGCCGAGGCGATCGCGCCGGCGCCGCGCAAGCGCATCCATACCTTCATCGCGACCAGCCCGATCCACATGGAGAAGAAGCTGCGCATGGCGCCCGATCAGGTCGTCGAGGCGGCCATCGGCGCGGTGAAGCTGGCGCGCTCGTTCACTGACGACGTCGAGTTCTCGTGCGAGGACGCGGGCCGTTCCGAGCCGGATTTCCTGTGCCGGATCATCGAGCGGGCGATCGATGCCGGCGCGACGACGATCAATATTCCCGACACCGTCGGCTACACGCTGCCGCACGCATTCGGCGAGCTGATCCGCACGCTGATCACGCGCATTCCCAATGCCCACAAGGCGGTGTTCTCGGTGCACTGCCACAACGATCTGGGGCTGGCGGTGGCCAATTCGCTGTCGGCGGCGCTCAACGGCGCGCGCCAGATCGAATGCACGATCAACGGCCTGGGCGAGCGGGCCGGCAACGCCGCGCTCGAAGAGATCGTGATGGCGATCCGCACCCGCGCCGACGTGTTTCCGTTCGATACGCGCATCGATACCACGCAGATCGTGCCGAGCTCGCGGCTGGTGTCCGGCATCACCGGTTTTCCGGTGCAGCCGAACAAGGCCATCGTCGGTGCCAACGCCTTTGCTCATGAGTCGGGCATCCATCAGGACGGCGTGCTCAAGCACCGCCAGACCTACGAGATCATGCGCGCCGAGGATGTCGGCTGGAGCGCAAACAAGCTGGTGCTGGGCAAGCATTCCGGCCGGGCGGCCTTCCGCGCGCGGCTCGAAGAACTGGGCTACGCGTTCAAGTCCGAAGTCGAGTTCAACGAGGCGTTCCAGCGCTTCAAGGATCTGGCCGACAAGAAGCACGAGATCTTCGACGAGGATCTGCAGGCCCTGGTCAGCGAGACCCAGCACGCGCAGGCCCACGAACGGGTGCAGCTGCTGGATCTCGAGGCGATGAGCAAGACCGGCGTGCGACCCAGCGCGCGGGTCGCGTTGTCGGTCGACGGCGAGCGCCACGAGGTGCAGGCGCAGGGCGACGGCCCGGTGGATGCGATCTTTGCCGCCATCGAGCAGATCGTGCATACCGAGGCGACGCTGCTGCTGTTCTCGGTCAACAACATCACCAGCGGCACCGACGCGCAGGGCGAGGTCACGGTGCGATTGTCCAAGGGCACGCGCGTGGTCAACGGGCAGGGCGCGGACACCGACATTGTCATCGCCTCGGCCAAGGCTTACGTCAACGCCGTCAACCGGCTGGGCACGGTGCCGGCGGAACGCGCGCATCCGCAGTTTGCGACGCACGGTCCGTGAGTGACGGGTGTCGGTGAGTGAGGGCGCCGCAGGACGCGGCGCCGATCCTACAATGCGCAGATGAAAGCCACCCGCCGCAAACGCTATCTCGTCGCCATGGGCCTCGACGGCTGGAGCCGGCGACGAGGTCGCGCCGCGCGTGGCCGGTGACGCGCCGGTGACCGCGCCCGCGCCCGCACCGAAGACGCCCCGGCGCCCGCCGGCAGCGGCACCCGCACCCCCGGTGCCGGTGCCGTCAGTGGCGGCAGCACCGCTGCCGCAGGACTGGGACGGTCTGCGGGCGCTGGTGCAGGACTGCCGTCAATGCAAGCTGTGCGCCACGCGCACGCACACGGTGTTCGGCGTCGGGCCGCAGACCGCGCCGCTGCTGGTCGTGGGCGAAGGTCCGGGCGCCGACGAGGACGCGCAGGGGGAGCCCTTCGTCGGCAGGGCCGGCAAGCTGCTCGACGAGATGCTGCGCAGCATCGGCCGTTCGCGGCGCGACAACGTGTTTATCGCCAATGTCGTCAAATGCCGGCCGCCGGGAAACCGCGATCCGGAGGCCGAGGAAGTCGAAGCCTGCCGCCCCTATCTGGACCAGCAGATTGCGCTGCTGCGGCCGCAGCTGATCGTTGCGCTCGGCCGCGTCGCGGCGCAGCGACTGCTCAGCACCGACGCGCCGCTGTCCAAGCTGCGCGGCCCGATGTACCACTACGGCGCGCAGCAGACCCCGGTGTTCGTGACCTATCACCCGGCCTATCTGCTGCGCAGCCCGCGGGAGAAAGCCAAGAGCTGGGAGGATCTCAAGCAGATCCACCGCTTCATGGTGGGTGCGTCCTGATCCGCCTCGCCGACGCATGAGCGCGCAACCTGAAGAACTCTGGCGCCTGCATCCGATGCACACGGCGCACGTCAGCCGGGTGCTCGAACTCGAACGGGCGTCCTACGAGTTTCCGTGGACCGAGGGCATCTTCCGCGACTGTCTGCGTGTCGGTTACAGCGCCTGGGTTGTCACCGACAGCGACGGCGACGTGCTGGCTTACGCGCTGATGAGCGTGGCGGCGGGAGAGGCCCACATTCTCAACATCTGCGTCAGTCCGCAGCAGCGGCGGCGCGGACTTGCGCAGTTCCTGCTCAAACACCTGGTGATGCTCGCCCGCGCCGCCAGCGTCACGCTGATGCTGCTCGAGGTGCGCGAGTCCAATCTTGCGGGGCGGGCGCTGTATGAGCGCTTCGGGTTCCGCAGTCTCGGGCAGCGGCGTGGCTACTATCCGGCGCGCGACGGCCGCGAGGATGCACTGGTGCTGGGGCTGAGCCTCTGAAGATGCGTGCCGCAGCGGAGCGCAGCGGCGCGCCCGCCGAGCGCAGCCGGCGTCGTGCCCAGGTGTCATGGGCGCTGTACGACTGGGCCAACTCGGCTTTCGCGACGACGGTGCTCGCGGGCTTCTTTCCGATTTTCTTCAATCAGTACTGGGCCGCCGGTGTCGCGCCGCAGACGCAGACGCTGTATCAGGGACTGACGGCGACCGCCGCGAGCCTGGTGGTCATGCTGCTGGCGCCGTGGCTGGGCGCCATTGCCGACCGGCGCGGCACGAAGAAGCGCTTCCTCGCCGCGTTCACGCTGATGGGGGTGATCTCGACCGCGGCGCTGTACCTGGTCGGCAAGGGCCAGTGGCCCTGGGCGGTGGCGCTGTCGGTGCTGGGACGCATCGGTTTCTTCGGCGGACTGTCGTTCTACGACTCGCTGATCGTCGGCGTCGCCCGGCCGCGCGAGATGGATCGGGTCTCGGCGCTGGGCTACGGCCTGGGCTATCTGGGGGGCGGCCTGTTGTTCGCGATCAACGTGGCGATGGCGTTGAAGCCGGCGTGGTTCGGTCTGGCCGATGCGGCGCTGGCCACGCGCGTGGCCTTCGTCATGGTCGCGCTGTGGTGGCTGGTGTTTTCGCTGCCGCTGTTCGCGCAGGTGCCGGAGGCGCCGCCGCGCGGCGGCGCCTCCGGCTGGCGCGAGTTGCGCGCCACGCTGGCGCAGATCCGCGGCCTGCGTCCGGTGTGGATGTTCCTGCTCGCGTACTGGCTGTATATCGATGGCGTCGACACGATCATCGTCATGGCGGTCGACTTCGGCATGAAGCTCGGTTTCGCCGCCGACAGCCTGATCGTGGCGCTGCTGATGGTGCAGTTCATCGGCTTTCCGGCGGCACTCGCATTCGGCTGGCTCGGCGAGCGCCTGGGCACGCGGACTGCGATCTTCATCGCGCTGGCCGTCTACGGCGCGGTCACGGTCTGGGCATACAGCCTGCACACGGTGATGCAGTTCTACCTGATGGCGGCGGCGATCGGCTGTGTGCAGGGCGGCGTGCAGTCGCTGTCGCGCTCGTATTACGCGCGGCTGATTCCGCCCGACAAGGCCGGCGAGTTCTTCGGCTTCTACAACATGATGGGGAAGTTCGCGGCCGTGCTGGGGCCGACCGTGGTCGGTGTGGCCGCCCAGCTGAGCGGCAACCCGCGGCTGGCGATCCTGACGCTGCTGCTGTTCTTCGTCGCCGGCGGCTGGCTGCTGAGCCGCGTGCGCGAGCCGCAGGCCGCGGCCTAGCCTGGCGATCGGCGGGATCAGCGCCGTGGCTGCACCGCGGCGCTCAGGGCAGTTCCTCGACCGCGAAGTGCTGCGGCCGCTTGGCCTGGATGCCGCGGTAGAACGTAAACACCGGCTTCATGTCGCGTGCCCAATCGCCGCTGGGGGTGAACACCGGACCGATGCCGATCTGCTTGCGCGCATAGTCGATGTAGGCGGCCACGATCGGCACCTGCGCGGTGCTTGCCATGTGGTAGAAGCCGCGTTTCCACTGCTCGCGGCGCGAGCGCGTGCCTTCGGGAGCCAGTGCAATGATCAGTTGCCGGCGCTCGGCGAAGGCCGTTGCGGTCTGGCGCACGACACCGCCGGCCGCGCTGCGGTCGACCGGCAGTCCGCCGAGCCAGCGGAACAGCGGCCCCAGCCACGACGCGAACAGCGTGTGCTTGGCGTACCAATGCAAGTCCAGTTGCAGCCTCAGCACGGCTGCCATGCCGAAGACGAAATCCCAGTTCGACGTGTGCGGTGCGGCGATCACCACCATTTTGGGCAGGTCGGGCAGGCGCACGTCGAGGCGCCAGCCGGCGGCGCGCAGCACGCAGTAGCCGATCCAGTACAGCACGCGGCTGCGCCGGCGCGGAACCGACGCGCCGATTTCGATATGGTCGCCCATAATTGGATGTCACACTCCTCCATCGAGCGGGCGCCATGCCGATCAAGCCGCTGACCTACAGTTCCTATCTGCGGATCGACGAGTTGCTGCAGCTGCAATCGCCGCGCTCCGATGGCCCCGAACACGACGAAACCCTTTTCATCATTATCCACCAGGTCTACGAACTCTGGTTCAAGCAGATCCTGCACGAACTCGGCGCGCTGTCGCGTGCTCTGGATGGAGGAGAAACCGGCGCGGCACTGACCACGCTCAAGCGCGTGCTGACGATTTTCAAGACGCTGGTGGCGCAGGTCGACATCCTCGAAACGATGTCGCCGCTGTCGTTCAATGCGTTTCGTACGCGCCTGGAGGCGGCCAGCGGATTCCAGTCGGCGCAGTTCCGTGCGCTCGAGTTTCGGCTCGGGCACAAGCGCCGCAGCGTGATCGACCAGCATCCGCAGCACTCACCGGGTCGAGCGCTGCTGGAACAGGCCTGGCGTGCGCCCGCGCTCTACGATCATTTCCTGCGCTACCTGTCGCAGCTGGGGCATGCGGTGCCTGCCGAGGTGCTGGCGCGCGATGTGACGCAGCCCTACGAAGGCTCGGCCGAAACGCAGGCGCTGCTGGTGTCGTTGTATCAAGGCCGCGGTTTCGAGGCCCAGGTCTGCGAACGGCTCGTCGACCTCGACGAAGGCCTGCAGGAATGGCGTTATCGCCACGTCAAGATGGTCGAGCGCACGATCGGCGTGAAGCCCGGCACCGGGGGCTCGGCCGGGGTCGGCTACCTGCGCGAGACGCTGTTCCGGCCGCTGTTTCCGGATCTGTGGGCCATCCGTGCCCAACTCTGAGCGGGTTCAGACGCGCACGCGACGGCGGATGGCGACCAGCTGCTCGAGGCTGTTGCGCGGGTCACCGACCTGATAGCGCGCCGACAGGTAGGCCGCGAGCGCATCCTCAAGCGGCGCGGCAAGATCCGGGCGCTGCGCACGGACCCGGGTGATGTAGTCGCGCGGTCCCTCGTCGCGCCGTTGAGCAACGCCGGTGCGTGCGAGCCGGCGGCTCAGGCGCTGCCACTCGCGCAGGACGCGGTCGCGCGTGCGCGCGGGGGCGGCCTGGCGCAGCAGAATCCCGCCGAGCACCGCAAGCATCGCGGTGCCCAAGAGGGTCAGCGCCAGGATCATGCCGCGCAGGTCGCCGATGCCGAAGCGACGCAGGAACTCCTGCTGCAGCTCGGGGCCGTAGGCGAGGACCCAGCCGTTCCACTGCGCATTGAGCCAGTCCCAGCGTGCCTCGACATAGAAGCGCAGCCGCGTGCGGGCCGACAGGTGGCTCGGCAGGAGTTCGCGGTCTGCGAGCGCGGCCTCGATGCTGCGCTCGATGCGCTCGGGGGCCACCGCCGCGGTCGGATCGACGCGGACCCAGCCGCGCCCATCGAGCCACACCTCCGACCAGGCGTGGGCGTCGGACTGGCGCACCACGAAGTAGCCGCCGATCTCGTTGAGCTGGCCACCCTGGTACCCGGTCACCACGCGTGCCGGGATGCCGGCGGCGCGCATCAGTACGGTGAAGGCGCTGGCGTAGTGCTCACAGAAGCCGCGCCGGGTCGCGAACAGGAAGTCGTCGACACTGTCGCGGCCCAGCGCGGGGGGCTGCAGCGTGTAGACGAAAGGCTGTTCGCGGAACAGGCGCAGTGCCGCGCTGACGATGTCGGCGGGCGTCGCTGCGGCGTCGCGCAGTCGCTGCGCCAAGGCTGCGGTGCGCGGGTTGTAGCCGGCCGGCAGGCGCAGATAGCGGGCCTGCGACCGTGGCGCCAGGTCCGCGGCGAGCGAAAACTGCGGATGCGAGCTCAGCGTGTAGCGCCGCCGCTCGATCACGTTCTTGCGCGCCAGCAGCGTCCCTTCGCGCCCGAGAAAGGCGTCGTCGGGCAGGGTGGCCGCTGCGGGCATCTCCAGGGCGAGCAGCCAGCGGGCGCGGTGCGGCTCCAGCGTGAGCGCATAGCGGATCGGCGCGCCGCCCAGCTGCAGCGCCGGTGCGTAGCCGGGCACCAGCGTCGGCAGCGCCTCCTCCCAGCTGCGGCCGTCGAAGCTGTCGAACACCGGGCCGCGCCAGTAGCGCTGGGCCGGCGCCGGCGGCGGGTCGAAGAACTCGACGCGGAACGCGATCTCGGCGGACTGGATCAGGCTGGAAATGTCGCCGGGGGACATGCGGTCGGACAATCCGCTGCGCGCGGCGCCGGCATCGGCCGGCAGCCCCCAGAGCGGTCCGGGAATGCGCGGGAACAGCACGAACAGCAGCGCCATCAGCGGCAGCGCCTGCAGCACCATCACGCCGCCCTTGCGCAGCGTCAGCCGCGGGCTCAGCGCGCCGCGGTGCTGGCACTCGACCAGCAGCGCGGTGATCGCGGTGACACAGACCAGCAGATAGGCCACGGTCCAGAGTTCCTGCGAGTACAGGAAATGCGTCACCAGCATGAAGTACATCAGGAACACCACGATCATGACATCGCGGCGCCCCTTGAACTCGAGCAGCTTGAGCGCGGCCATCACGCACAGCAGCGCGGTGCCGGCGTTCTGCCCCGAGACCCGGCCGAAGCTCGCCATCACGCCAGCGAAGGCCAGCGCCGTCACGACGAACTTGAGCCACGGCGGCGGCATGCGCCACTGCCGGTAGGCCGCCAGGCCCCGCCAGACAATCAGCCCGGCGATGAACAGCGAGGCCCAGACCGGCAGCCGGGCCATGTGCGGCAACAGCGTCAGCGCCAGCACCGCCAGCAGGCGCCACAGCGTCAGCAGGGGCAGGTACTCGTTCACGCCAGCGTGTAGAGCGCCAGCGCCTTGAGGCACTGGTGGCGGTGCGCATCGCCACGACCGGGGGCGATCAGCGTGCCGGGCAGGCGCAGTCCGTAGCTGCGGTGTGCGGCCTCGGCGTCGAGCACCCAGCGCGTCAGCTGCGACAGGCGCGCCTCGGTCTCCAGCTGCGGCAGCGCCGACCAGTCGAGCCAGAGTTCGCTTTCCAGCGTTTCGGCGAACTGCTTGACCATCGGCTGCGTCAGCTTCGGAAAGCTCTTCCAGTGAATCGAGCGCGGGGTGTCGCCGCGCCGGTAGCTGCGCAGGCCGGCGAATTCGTCCTGGCCGCTGCGCTCGCTGCTGGCCAGGCCGCCCTGGCCGGCGGTCGCGGGCGGAGGGCCGCCGGCGGCGGCGGGGCGCGGAAAGACCAGGCAGCTCATCTCCAGCTCCGCCCAGGTCCAGGCGTGGAACAGGCCGAGCGGGTAGTCGGTGGACAGGCTGAACACGCGCGCCGGCAGCCAGCCACGCTGTTGCGTCGGCAGCGACAGCATCAGCACCGCCGTGTTCAGCGCAGCGACGTCGCCGGGCGTGGCGCCGCCTTCCTGCTTGGGCCAGGCCAAGGTCAGTGCGTAGCGCGGCTGCGCCGCCGGGTTGTCGATCCGGACCGCGAAGTGTGCCGTGTCGCCGGCGAACACCGGCTCGCAGGCGCCCGGCCGCAGCTGCAGGTTGACCAGGTTGGCGTGCGTGTGGTGCATGCACACCAGCCCCAGGCCCGCGAGCAGGAACGTCAGCAGGAACGCCATGCTGTTCGAATAGTTCATCGCGCCGAGCAGCATCACCAGCAGCATTAACGCGAAGAGGTAACCAAAGCGCGTCGGCAGGATGTAGACGCGGCCGCGACCGACGCTGATCGGTCCGGCCTGGCGCCGGACCCGGGCCAGCACCCAGGCGTCGATCCGATCCTGCACGGCGCGGATCGGATGCAGCAGCATCTTGAGTACGAGCCAGAGGCGCATCGGCTACGCCGGGAATCGGGAACGGGGAATCGGGCATCGCAGAAGCGGCCCATCGCACGCGGCGACCGTCGGCCGCTGCAACCATTGCCGATGCCCGATTCTCGATCCCGCTCCGATCACGGTATCGCCACCTCGGCGAGGATTTCCTCGGCGGTCAGCGTCCCGCCGTCGCGCTCGGCGGCGGACTGCAGACGGTGGTTGACGACCGCAATGAAGACCGCCTGCACGTCCTCGGGGATCACGCCGCTGCGGCCTTCGATCAGCGCCCAGGCCTGGGCAGCGCGGCGCAGGGCCAGGCCCGCACGCGGCGACAGACCCTGGCGCAACCCGGGCAGCTCGCGGGTCCGCTGGATCAGCGCCAACAGATAGTCGACCAGCGCCGGCGCGGTGCGGACCTGCTTGACGCTTTCCTGCAGCGTCACCAGTTCGGCCGGCGTCATGACCGGCGTCAGCTCGTGCAGCAGGTCGCGGCGCTCGCGCTCGGTCAGCAGCGCGCGTTCGGCATCCGCGTGCGGGTAGCCCAGGGAGATGCGCATCAGAAAGCGGTCGAGCTGCGACTCGGGCAGCGCAAACGTGCCGATCTGCTGCGCCGGATTCTGCGTCGCGATGACGAAGAACGGCTCGGGCAGGCGGCGCGTCGCCCCCTCGATCGTCACCTGGCGCTCCTCCATCGCTTCGAGCAAGGCCGACTGCGTTTTCGGACTGGCGCGGTTGACCTCATCGGCGAGCACCAGCTGCGCGAAGATCGGCCCGGGGTGGAAGCGGAAGCCGCCTTCGCGCGACTCATAGATCGAGACGCCGAGGATGTCGGCCGGCAGCAGGTCGGAGGTGAACTGCACGCGCTGGAACTCCAGGCCCAGCACGCGCGCCAGTGCCAGCGCCATCGTCGTCTTGCCGACGCCGGGAATGTCTTCGATCAGCAGATGCCCGCGAGCCAGCAGGCAGGTCATCGCCAGTCGCAACTGGCCCTGC
>JBFHQK010000021.1:0-19385 GCA_041592255.1 Fontimonas sp. | reverse complement strand
GCGGCGGCGATCCGCTCCAGATGCAGCAACAGCTCGTTGAGCGCATCAGACGCGTTCCAGTGCTGATAGACAAAGCCCATGCGGTCGGACAGGCCGTCGTCACGGAACAGGCACAGCGTCGACTGCCCGCCGCTGCGCCAGAACTGATGCGGGTGCGGCGGGTGCGTGCCCGCAGGTGCCGCACTGGCGTGCAGCACCGACGCGCTGCTCGCGGTCCAGCGGAAGCCGGTCTGGGCGAGCAATGCCAGCAGGTCCTGCGACAGCGCCGCCTCGGCCGGCCAGCAGCCCAGCGGACGGCGGCCGAACGCGGACTCGAACACCCGCAGCCCCTCGTCGATGTGCCAGCGCGCGCGCTCGGCGCCGCCGGGATAGGGCGACGCCGGCAGCGTGACGTCCGGCGCCGTGTCGGCGGCGGCGTGGAAGTCGAGCAGCAGCGGCGCCAGCGGATGCTGGTACGGCGTGACGCTGAGTTCGATGCGATTCTGGTCGGCGAGCCGGCGGTAGCGCGGCAGCAGCGCGCCCAGCGTGCGGGCGATCAGCCGCAGCAGCGCCCGCGCATCATCGGCGCTGAAATCATCGCCGGCCTGCAGCAGCTGTTGTGCGCAGGGATCGTCGCGCAGACTCTCGCCGAGCCAGACCAGATGGGTCCAGACCAGGAAGCTGCGCGCCTCGGTGTCGCCGACCAGACCCGGCTGCGCCATGCGCCCGATGCGTTCGGCGCAGGCGCGCCAGCGCGGGTGGCGGTCGGCAATCGGCCCGGGATCGGCGCGGCTGGCGAGCACCAGCACCGCCGCGCGCGGCGGTCCCGCCGGCGGCAGCGCGCGCAGGCTGTCGAGCAGCAGGTCCGGGATGCGCGCATTGTGCGCGACGGCCGCCTGCAGGCAGCGCGCGTAGTCCTGCAGCTGTTCCAACAGCACCGGCGTGAAATTGACCACGGCCCGCGCAGCTTCGACCGCCTCAAGATGCGCGGCCATGTCGGCATACCCCTTGAGCGCATGCAGGTAGGTCCACGGCAGCTGCCACTCGCCGTCGACGCGGTACTCCGGCTGATGCATGTGCCAGAGCAGAACGACCGCGAGTCGTTCCTGCGCCAGGGGGAACGGATCCGACGACATGCCCGAGGCTCCTGATGGTCAGCGGTCACCCACCGACGTCCCAGTGCGCGTCCGGATCCACGGGGCGGCACGCGTGGCGCCAGCTGCAACCGGTGCTGATCCCGATCATGTGCCCACCGCCGGCGCACGGCAAGTATGGGCATCCGCCACCGATCGTCCTACAGTAGAGGCTGCGCGATGACAGGACAGCCCATGCACTCGCAGCAGACCGTCAACTCCGCACCCGAGCTGCGCTACATCAGCCGGCTTACCCGCAACACGCTGGCGCTGATCCTGGCCGGCGGCCGCGGCTCACGTCTGGGCGGGCTGACCGACTGGCGCGCCAAGCCGGCAGTGCCCTTCGGCGGCAAGTTCCGCATCATCGACTTCCCGCTGTCGAACTGCATCAACTCCGGCATCCGGCGCATCGGCGTGCTGACGCAGTACAAATCGCACTCGCTGATCCGCCACATCCAGAAGGGCTGGGGCTTCCTGCGCGGCGAATTCGGCGAGTTCGTCGAACTGCTGCCGGCCTCGCAGCGCGTCAGCGAGACCGCCTGGTATGCCGGCACTGCGGACGCGGTGTTCCAGAACATCGACATCATCCGCCATCACGAGCCGGCGCTGGTGCTGGTGCTCGCCGGCGACCACGTCTACAAGATGGATTACGGCGCCATGCTCGCCGCCCACATCGAGAACGATGCCGACATCACCGTCGGCTGCATCGAGGTGCCGCTGGCCGACGCGCGCGCCTTTGGCGTGATGAGCGTCGACGAGCGCAACCACGTGGTGAAGTTCCTCGAAAAGCCGCCCAAACCCGAAGCCATTCCGGGAAAACCGGGACATGCGCTGGCATCGATGGGCATCTATGTGTTCAGCACCGAGTTTCTGCTCGAAGAGCTGATGCGCGACTCCGCGCGCACCGACTCCGCGCATGATTTCGGCCGCGACATCATTCCCAACGCGATCGGCCGCGTATCGGTCGTCGCCTATCCGTTCCGCGACGTGCAGCGCAAGAACCAGGGCTACTGGCGCGACGTCGGCACCGTGGATGCCTACTGGCAGGCGAACATGGAGCTGATCGCGGTCGATCCGCTGCTCAACCTCTACGACGCCGACTGGCCGATCTGGACCTATCAGGAGCAGCTGCCGCCGGCCAAGTTCGTGTTCGACGACGCCGAACGCCGCGGCGTCGCGCTCAACTCGATGGTGTCCGGCGGCTGCATCGTCGCCGGCGCGACCGTGCGCAGCAGCGTGCTGTTCTCCGGCGTGCACGTCGAATCGCACTCCTTCGTCGACAGCTCCGTCGTGCTGCCCGATGTCGCGATCGGCGCCAACTGCTACATCCGCCGCGCCGTGATCGACCGCGGCGTGATCCTGCCCGACGGCTTCGTCGTCGGCGCCGATTCCGCCGCCGACCGTGAACGCTTTCACGTGACCGACAGCGGCATCGTGCTGGTCACGCCCGACATGCTCGGTCAGACGCTGCACTCGGGCGACTGAGCCCTTTTTTCCGCCCCCCATGCCATGACCACCGACATCCACCGGCTCGATCCGGACAGCGATCTTGTCGCTTACTTCTGCGCGGAATACGGCATCGACGAACGGCTGCAGATCTACTCCGGCGGTCTGGGCGTGCTGGCCGGCGATCACCTGAAAACCGCCAGCGACCTGGAACTGCCGCTGGTCGCGGTCGGCCTGCTGTACGAGGAGGGCTACCTCAAGCAGCGTATCGACGCCGACGGCCGCCAGCATGCGGACCCCGACCCTGTCGAGCCCGAACGCTTCGGCCTGAGCGTCGCGCGCGACCTGCGCGGGCGCGAACTGCGGGTCCATGTGCCGCTCGAGCACCACATGCTGCATGTGCGCCTGTGGCGCGGCGCCGCCGGCAACGTGCCGCTGATCCTGCTCGACACGCGCTGCGAGGAGAACCGCGCCGAGGATCAGGGCATCACCCAGCGCCTGTACGGCGGGGACCACACCACCCGCCTGCAGCAGGAAGTGGTGCTCGGCATCGGCGGGGTGCGCGCGCTGCGCGCGCTGGGCCTCGAACCCACGGTGTGGCATCTCAACGAAGGCCACGCCGCGTTCACCATCCTCGAACGCGTGCGCGAGCAGGTCGCGCAGGGCCTCGATTTCTCGGCTGCGGTCGAGTGCGTCGCCAGCAACACCGTCTTCACCACCCACACCCCGGTGCCGGCGGGTCACGACGTGTTCACGCTCGGACACCTGCGTCACTGGCTCGGCGACTACCTGGGCAGCCTGCACACCACCGAGCAGCGCCTGCGGACGCTGGGACAGATTCCGCACAAGCCCGAAGCCTTCTCGATGACCGCACTGGCGCTGCGCGGCTCGCGCTTCTGCAACGCGGTATCGCGCGTGCACCGTGATGTCGCCGCCAGCGCCGAGCGCTACATCTGGCCCGGCATCGCGCCGGAGGACAACCCGATCCGCTACGTCGCCAACGCCGTGCATCTGCCGACGTATCTCGCCACCGAGTGGCAGCAGGAGTTCGATCGGCGCCTGCCCGACTGGCGCAGCCGCGAACTGCAGGAAAGCGACTGCGAGTGGGTGCATCAGCTGGCCGACGATGAATGGGAGCGCCGCCATCTGCCGGCGAAGTCGCGCCTGATTGCCGAACTGCGCCGGCGCCTGCTCGAACAGCACCAGCGCAACGGGCTGCCGCAGCCTTTGATCGACGCCAGCCTGCAGCGCCTGCAACTGCCGCCGGAGCGGCTGCTGATCGCCGGCTTCGCCCGGCGCTTTGCGACCTACAAGCGCGCGACCCTGCTGCTGGGCGACGCGCAGCGCCTCGCGCGCCTGCTCGGCGATGAGCAGCGCCCGGTCCTGCTGGTCTTCGCCGGCAAGGCGCACCCGCACGACGGCGGCGGCCAGCAGATGATCGCCGAGCTGTATGCGGCCTCGCTGCGACCGGAATTCATCGGCCGCATCCTCGTCGCCGAGGGTTACGACCTGCCGCTGGGCCGCGCGCTGACCCAGGGCTGCGACGTCTGGCTCAACAACCCGGAGTATCCGCTCGAAGCCAGCGGCACCTCCGGCATGAAGGCCGCGATCAACGGCGGCATCAACGTCTCGATTCTCGACGGCTGGTGGGCCGACGGCTGCGACGGCAGCAATGGCATCGGCGTGCAGCCGCGCGTCGACCTGAGCGACGTACGCGAGCGTTACCAGGCCGAGGCCGCGGCGATGTTCGACGCGCTCGAGCAGCAGGTGCTGCCGCGCTTCTTCGACCACCGCGGGGACTGGCTGCGCATGTGCCGGCACTCGATGCAGACCCTGATCCCGCGCTACGGCGGCGCGCGCATGCTCTGCGACTATGTCCGCACCCTCTATGGGCCGGCCGCCAACCACGGCCGCCGGCTGCGCGAACGCAACCGCCGCAATGCGATCGAGTTCGCGCGCTGGAAGCGCATGGTCGCGGGCGCCTGGGGCGGCGTCACCATCAAGGTGACATCGGTGGACCCGCTGCGCACCGCGGTCACGCTCAACGGCCTGCCGGCACTCGATATCTGCGTCGACGCCCACTGGCCCGGCGGCGGCGGCTCGCTGCGTCTGGACCGCGAGGAGAACGGCATCGCCCAGTTCGCCCTCGATGCGCGCGCCCCGGCCGAGGGCTGCGAGTTGCGCATCCGCCCGGTGCATCCGCTGCTGGCGCATCCGTTCGAAATGGGCTGCCTGCTCAGCGTGCCGCTGACCCCATGAGCGGCGCGGCGGACGCGGCGGGAGCGCGCCGGCGCGTGCTGTTCGCCGCCAGCGAGGCGCTGCCATTCGCCAAGACCGGCGGGCTTGCCGACGTCGCCCAGGCGCTGCCGTCGGCGCTGCATCGTCTGGGGGTCGACGTGCGGCTGCTCACGCCCGCCTATCGCGGCGCACTGCAGCGGCTGCAGGCGCCGCGCGAGATCGCCCGTCTGACGCTGCGCGGACAGACGCTGCGCGTGCTCGAAGGGCGCGGCCCCGGCGACGCGCACCAGAGCTGGCTGCTCGACTGCCCGGCGCTGTTCGAGCGCGACGGCACCCCCTACGTCGATGGCCACGGCCACGACCACGCCGACAATCCGGACCGTTTCGCGCTGTTCTGCGAAGCCATTGCCCGGCTGGCCACCGGCGCAGTCCCCGGCTGGCAGGCCGACTGCATCCACCTCAACGACTGGCAGACCGGACTGGTGCCGCTCTACCTGCCGGCACTGGGGCGGCCCCGCCTGGTCTTCACCATTCACAACCTGGCCTATCAGGGCGTCTACGACCGCACGGTCTACGATCGCCTGGGCCTGCCGCCGCAGCACTGGCACATGCACGCACTGGAGTTTTACGGCAACTTCTCGTTCCTCAAGTCCGGGCTGGTGTTCGCCGACGTGCTGACCACGGTCAGCCCGACGTACGCACGCGAAATCCAGACCCCGGCGCACGGACACGGCATGGACGGCGTGCTGCGCGCCCGATCCGCCGATCTGCACGGCCTGCTCAACGGCATCGACGATGCCAGCTGGAATCCGGCCACCGACCTGGCGCTGGCCGCTCGCTACGACCGCCGCTCGCTGGCCCGCGGCAAGGCCCGCAACCGCGCCGCGCTGCTCGAAGCGCTGGCACTGCCCGAGCGCAACGCGCTGCTGCTGGGCGTGATCTCCCGGCTGGCGCACCAGAAAGGCACCGACGTGCTGCTGGCCGCGCGTGCGCTGCTGGCGCCGCTGCCGGTGCAGCTGGTCGTGCTCGGCAGTGGCGACCGCGACCAGGAACAGGCCCTGCGCGACTGGGCCGGCGCCGAGCCCGACCGTGTCGGCGTGCGCATCGGCTACGACGAGAACCTGGCGCACCTGATCAACGCCGGCGCCGACTGCATCCTGATGGCATCGCGCTTCGAGCCCTGCGGACTCAATCAGATGTACGCGCAGCGCTACGGCACCCTCCCGATCGTGCGCCGCGTCGGCGGCCTGGCCGACACCGTCATCGACGCCACCGCGGCGACGCTGGCCGACGGCAGTGCGACCGGCGTGCTGTTCGAGCATGCCGATCCCGGCGGGGTGCAGCACGGCGTCGGGCGGGCCCTCGAGCTGCATGCCGTGGCCGCGACCTGGCGCGCGCTGCAGCGCGCCGGCATGCGCCGCGACTTCTCCTGGGACCATGCCGCGCAGGCCTATCAGCGGCTCTACGCCGAGGTTCCGCGCGCGGTGCGCTGAGGCCGCAACGCCGCAAGGCGCGTCCACAGGCTGTCGGATATTCGTACCGATTGGGGGCTGACCCTCCGACACGGCTGCGCCCAGACGTTACAAGGATAAGGCCGTGGGTGTGGCGGCCATGCACGGTTGTCACCTGCCGCTGGCGTTCATTTCACACGGAAAAACCGCGGACCCGCACCGAGCGCATGAATCACCGGAGCCTTCTTGTGGCCGACGCCGCGGCGAGCAGCAGCGCGATGCCTCGGCGCACGCCACTCCGACGCTTCGCGCTGCAGTTCCTGCCCGGCGCGGTCCTGATCATCACCATCGCCGCGCTCGATGCCGTTCTCGATGCGCGCAGCAACGAGCGCAACCTGCGCGAGCGTGAGCAGGTGCAGGCTGCGATCGGCGCCAGCGCGCCAGTCGGCCGCCTGCGGCGCGCGCTCGATGACGCGCGGCTGCTGGCCCGGCATGAAGCGATGCAGACGGTGGTCGCCAGCAACGATCCCGCCGCCTGGACCCGTCTGGAGCGGCAGTTCGTCAACCTCGCCAACATCACCCAGCGTTACGACCAGATCCGCTGGATCGGCCAGGACGGCCACGAGCGCCTGCGCGTCGACCTGACCGCGGACGGGGCCCGGCTGCTGCCCAGCGCCGAACTGCAGGACAAGAGCGGCCGGTACTACTTCAGCGCCGCCGTGACGCTGCCCGCGGATGCGTTCTACATCTCGCCGCTCGACCTCAATGTCGAGCGCGGCGCGGTCGAGCGTCCGTTCAAGCCGATGGTGCGCGTGGCCAGTCCGGTGGTCGATGCCGACGGCCGCCGCCATGGCATCGTCGTGCTCAACTATCTCGCGCAGGAGATGATCGACCGCATCCTCGCGGTGCTCGGCGACAGCAGCGCGCGCGTGAGCATCCTCAACGAAGGCGGGTACTGGATTCACAGCCCGGAGCCGGCGCTGAGCTGGGGCTTCATGTTCGACCCGGCCCTGACGCTGGCGCGGCGCCAGCCGCAGGTCTGGCAGACGGTGGCCGCGGCGGCACAGGGCCAGGCGCTGCTCGATGACGGACTCTGGACCTGGTCGCGGGTGGCCTTCGATCTCGGCAGCGTCCGGGCCGAGGATCACCTGATCCAGCTCAGCCTGAATATCGTGCTGCATTCGGACCGCGAGCGGCTGGCCGCGGTGCGCTGGTCGCGCGCACCGGCACTGGCCATCACCGCGGCGCTGATTCTGCTGATCTATGCCGCGTTGAGCGCGCGACTGGCCCGCGTCAGCCTGGCGCGCGAGGACTCCGAAGCGCGCGCCGCGCGCCTGCAGGCCGAAGCCGCCGCCGAGCGGGTGCTGCGCAGCAGCGAGGCGCAGCGCCTGGCAATCGAGATCAAGCTGGGCCAGGAGCAGGCGCGCAGCCGCGAAGCCGCCGAACGCAGCAGCCGCGAGTGGCGGCAGCTGGCCGAGGCGATGCCGCAGCTGGTCTGGGCCAGCGATGCCGAAGGCGGCTATGACTACGTCAGTCGCCAATGGGCCGACTACACCGGCGTGGCCGAATCCGCGCTGCTGGGCTCCGGCTGGCTGGCCCAGATCCACCCCGCCGACCATGCCGCCGCGACCGAGGCCTGGAACCGCGCCGTGGCCAGCCGGCAGGCCCTCGACGTCGAGCTGCGCATCCGCCGCCGCGACGGCGTGTTCCGCTGGTTCCAGTCGCGCGCCACGCCGATCGTCGACCGCGACGGGCACGTCCTGCGCTGGTACGGCGCCAACACCGACATCGACGACATCAAGAACGCCGCCAAGGCGCTGGGCGTCAGCGAACTGCGCTTCCGCACCATCTATGACACCACGCCGGTGTCGATCTGGGAGCAGGACTGGTCCGCGGTGATCGCCGGCATCGCGGCGCTGCGCGCCGACGGCGTGACCGACATTGCCGGCTACTGCCACGCGCACCCGCAGTGGGTCGACGACATGCTGCGCTCGGTCCAGGTGCTCGACGTCAACCAGCGCACCGTGGAGATGTTCCAGGCCGGGGACAAGGCCGCGCTGCTCTCGGCGCTGCGCCGGATCTTCGCCACCGAGGACACGCGCACCGGTTTCATCGCGCAGCTGTGCGCGCTCGCCGGCGGCCGCACGATGTTCAACTCCGAGATGGCGCTGAACACCGTACCGGGCAAGCGCATTCAGGTGCTGATCGCGATGGCCTTCCCCGCTGCCGACTCGAACGCCGGCCAGGTCTTCATGACCGCGCTCGACATCACCGAGCAGCATCGCATCGCCCAGGAGCTGGAACTGCACCGCCATCACCTCGAGGACCTGGTCGAGCAAGGCACGCGCGAACTGCGCCAGGCCAACGCCGCGCTGGCCGACGCCCGCGACCGTGCGCTGGAAAGCGAACGACGCTTCCGCTCGGCGTTCCAGTCCGCCGCCAGCGGCATGGCACTGGTCAGCCGCGAAGGCCACTTCGTCGAGGTGAATACCGCGCTGTGCGCACTCACCGGCTATGACGAAGCCGAGCTGCTGAAGCTCACGTTCCAGGACATCACTCACCCGGACGATCTCGATGCCGACCTCGCGCTGGTGGCCGAGCTGCTGTCGCACCAACGCAGCAGCTATCACCTGGAGAAGCGCTACTACCGCAAGGACGGCGGAGTTGTCTGGATTCTGTTGAGTGCCTCCACGGTCGACGGTCCCGACGGCGAGGTGCGCTACTTCATCGCCCAGATCCAGGACATCACCGCGCGCAAGAACGCCGAAGGGGCCTTGCGCGAGCGCGAGAAGTTCCTGCGCACCATCACCGATGCGCTGCCGAGCATGGTCGGCTACTGGGATGCGCAGCTGCGCTGCCAGTTCGCCAATGCAGCCTACCGCAGCTGGTTCGGCCGCGAGCCGCACGACATGATCGGCATGCATATTGCCGATCTGCTCGGCACCGAGTTGTACGCGGACATCGAGCCCTACGTGCGCGCGGCGCTGGCCGGCGAACCGCAGCGCTTCGAGCGCATGCTGGTCAAGGCCGACGGATCACGCAGCCACGTCTGGGCGCAATACATCCCCGACCGCGACGATGACACCACGCACGGCTTCTTCGTGCTGATCGCCGATGTCACCGATCTCAAGCACGCGCAGATCGCACTGCAGGAAGCCAATGCCGCGCTCAGCGAGCGCACCCAGCAGGCCGAAGCCGCCAGCCACGCCAAGAGTCGCTTCCTCGCCAGCATGAGCCACGAGATCCGCACGCCGATGAACGCCGTGCTCGGACTGGCGCAGTTGCTCGACGAAACCCCGCTGGATGCGCGCCAGCAGGATTACGTGCGCAAGATCCGGCGCTCCTCCAAGGCGCTGCTCAGCGTGCTCAACGACATCCTCGACTACTCGAAGATCGAGGCCGGGCGCATGCAGCTCGAGGCGGTCGAATTCTCCCTCAACGATGTGCTTGACGGCGTTTCCGACCTGTTCGTGGTCGCGGCCGAGGAAAAAGGCCTGGAGCTGTTCCTGCGGGTGGCGCCGGACGTCCCCGATGCCCTCGTCGGCGACCCGCTGCGGCTGGGGCAGATCCTGACCAATCTGGTCGGCAACGCGATCAAGTTCACCGAGCACGGCGAGGTGCGCGTCCGCGTCGAGTGCGCCGACTGCGGCCCGTCTGAGGTGAAACTGCAGTTCAGCGTCGAGGACACCGGCATCGGCCTGAGCCCGGAGCAGCAGACGCAGCTGTTCGAGGCCTTCGCGCAGGCCGACGCCTCGACCACGCGGCGCTATGGCGGCTCGGGTCTGGGCCTGATCATCAGCAAGGGCCTGGTCGAGCAGATGCAGGGTCATATCGACGTCGACAGCCAACTGGGCCAGGGCAGCCGTTTCCACTTCACGGTGACGCTGGGGCGCGGCCGCATGCACACCGAGCCGCCGCCGCCCGCACATCTGCGCGGCTCGCGCGCGCTGATCGTCGACGATCACGCCACGGCACAGACGATTCTCACCGAGATCCTGCACTCCTGGCAGGCCGACGCGGTCCCGGTACCCAGCGCCGCGGCCGCGCTCGATACCCTGCAGGCCGCGGCGGCAGAGGACCGGCCATTCGCGCTGGTGCTCATCAACCACACCCTGCCCGACGCCGAGGGCGCCGCGCTCGCACACCAGATCAGCGCCAGGGTCCGGTCGTCCTCGTTGCCGCCGCTGCGCTGCGTGCTGATGTCCACCGACAGCGCCGGCGCCGGCAGAGTGCGCCGATCCGGTGGCGCGTCGGCCGCTACCGTGCTCGCCAAGCCGGTGACCGCGTCGCGCCTGCTGGAGCACCTGACGCTGTCCGAGACCGCAGCGGCCCGCAGCGCAAAGACGCGGCAGCGGCGCAAGGCGCGGCTGCGCGAACGCGCCGCCGCGATCGCCGGCGCGCGCGTGCTCGTCGCCGAGGACAATCCTCTCAACCAGCAGGTGGCGCGCGAACTGCTCGAACACCTCGGCGTCGCGGTCGACGTGGCCGGCGACGGACGCGTGGCCGTCGAGCGAGCGCTGAAGCAGCGCTACGACCTGATCCTGATGGATGTGCAGATGCCGGAACTCGACGGCCTCGAAGCCGCCCGGCAGATCCGCGCGCACGCGCACGACGATCCGGTGCCGATCATCGCGATGACCGCCGCGGCGACGGCCGAGGACCGCGAGGCGACGCGCGCGGCGGGCATGAACGCCCATCTCGCCAAGCCGATCGACGCCGAGCAGCTGCTGGCGGCGCTGCTGCGCTGGATCACACCGATGAAGAACCCGGACACGCGCCCATCCGCAGTCACCGCGGCGCCGGCTGCGGCGCCGGCTGCAGCCCCGTCCGCGGCACTGCCGGCCATCGCCGGATTTGCCTTCGAGCGCGTGCTCGCGCGCCTGGACGGACGGCGCGGCCTGCTGCTGCGTCTGCTGCGCAGCTTCGCCGAGCAGTGCCGCGACGAGGCGCAGAGCATGCCCGCTGCGCTGGCGGCCGGCGATCGGGCGACACTGGCGCGGCAACTGCATACGCTCAAGGGCAGTGCCGCCGGCGTCGGCGCCACGGCGATCCAGGCGCTGGCGTCCGCACTCGAGTCCGATGTCGCGGCCGGCCAGCCGGTCACGCTGACACCACTCACGGAGCAGCTCAGGGACGCCGCCACCGCCATCGACCAGGCGCTGGACGCGGCCGAGCCGCTGCCGCAGGCGTCCGCTGACGCGACCCTGCTGCGGCCGCAGCTGGTGGCGCTGGCGGACCTGATCGGCCGCCATCGCAGCGTGCCGCAGCCGACACTCGATGCCCTGCGGCGCCAGGGCGGCGCCAGCCAGCGCGGCGAGATCCATGCGCTGATCCGCACCGTCGAGCGCTTCGATTACGCCGGCGCGCGCCAACAGATCGAGCAGCTGCTGGAGCAGCTGCCATGAGCACCGCCTCCACCGAACCGGTCTCGGTCCTGATCGTTGACGACACGCCGGCGAACCTGCGTGTGCTCGCCGAGGCGCTGCAGCCGGAGTACGACGTGCTGGTGGCCAGAGACGGCCCCACCGCGCTCGACATCGCGCACAAGACGCCACCGCCCGACGTCATCCTGCTCGACGTGATGATGCCGGGCATGGATGGCTACGAGGTGTGCCGGCGGCTCAAGGCCGACCCCCGCACGCAGGACATTCCGGTCATTTTCATCACCGCGGTCGATTCGGAGCAGGCCGAGGAGCGCGGCTTCAGCCTCGGCGCAGTGGACTACATCACCAAACCGCTGTCGCTGCCGGTGGTGCGCGCGCGGGTCCGCGCCCAGGCGCACCTGCGGCGGCGCACCGCGATGCTGGCGCGACTGGCGCTGATCGATGGCCTGACCGGACTGGCGAACCGGCGCCGCTTCGACGAGGCGCTGGCGCTGGAGTGGCGGCGCGCGCGCCGCAACGGGGAACCGGTCTCGCTGCTGTTCGTCGACATTGACCGCTTCAAGGATATCAACGACACCCACGGACACGGCACCGGCGACGACGTGCTCAGATGCGTGGCCCGCGCGGTGCGGTCGGTCGCGCATCGCCCCGGCGATCTGGCCGCGCGCTATGGCGGCGACGAGTTCATCGTGCTGCTGCCGGGCACCGATCTTGCCGGCGCGCAGCGACTCGCCGGCGAGCTGCACACTGCCGTCATGGCCGCGGCCGACAGCGTGATTGCCGAGGGCTTCAGCGTCAGCGTCGGCTGCGCGGAGCTGCCTGCCGATCGCGGCGATGCGCCGGAGGATCTGGTGCGGCTGGCCGACGCAGCAATGTTCGAGGTCAAGCGCGCCCGGCGCAACACACCTGCTGCGGACGATGAGCCGAAACGGCGGGCGACGCCATGATTCCGGCTGCCGAAATGGCCCGCCCGCTGATCCTGCTGGTCGACGACCTGCCGTCCAACCTGCACGTGCTCGCAGAAGCCCTGCAGGGACAGTACGACGTGGCGGTGGCGACCTCGGGTGAGGACGCGCTGATGCTCGCGGCCCAGGCGCCGCAGCCGGCGCTGATCCTGCTCGACGTGATGATGCCGGGGGTCGATGGCTACGACGTCTGCCGGCGGCTCAAGGCCGACCCCGCCACGCGTCCGATCCCGGTGATCTTTGTCACCGCGCGCACCGATCCGGCTTCCGAGGAGCTGGGCTTCGAGCTCGGCGCGGTCGACTACATCACCAAGCCGTTCAACATCCCGGTGCTGCGCGCCAGGGTGCGCACCCATCTGACCCTGCAGGGCCTGCTCGATCAACTCGAAGAACTCAACCAGCGCCTGACCGAGCGCCTCACCGAACTGACGCGCACGCACGAGGCACTGGATCAGTCCCGCAGACAGCAGGAGCTCTACACCAAGGTGTTCGAGAGCACCGCCGACGGCATCCTCGTCACCGATGCCCAGGGCACCATCCTGGCGGTCAACCCGGCGTTCTCGCGCATCACCGGCTACAGCGCCGAGGAAGCCCTGGGCCAGAGTCCGCGCATCCTCAAGTCGGGTCAGCACTCCGACGCCTTTTACCGCGCGATCTGGCGCGCGCTGCGCGACAGCGGGCACTGGAGCGGAGAAATCATCAACCGCCGCAAGAACGGTGATGACTATCCAGAACTGCGCACGATCAACGCGGTGCGCGACGCCGGCGGACAGATCACGCACTACGTCGCCGTATTCAGCGACATCACCACCGCCAAGTCGGTGCAGGAACGGCTCGATTATCTGACCTGGTACGACCCGCTGACCGGCCTCGCCAACCGCTACCTGCTCGCCGACCACCTGCAGCAGGCGCTGACGCTGTGCCGGCGACAGGGAACGCACGCCGCGCTGCTGCTGCTCGACCTCGACCGCTTCAGCTTGGTCAACGAGGCCTACGGCCCGACGCTGGCCGACCGCGTGATCACCGCGGTGGCCGCGCGCCTGCGCGCGCATCCGCGCCCCGGCGACACGCTCGCCCGCCTGGGCGCCGACGAGTTCGCGCTGGTGCTGTCCGAGCTGCACGCCAGCCGCGATGCGGCGGCGGTGGACGCCCTCGCGCTCGCCGAAACCCTGCGCACCACGGTGGCTGCGCCGCTCGACATCGGCGGCTCGACGCTGCACCTGACGGCCAGCCTCGGCATTGCGCTGTTTCCGGCGCATGCCGACGATACCGTGGACGAGATCCTGGGACGGGCGCAGAGTGCGCGCTACCGCGCGGCCGGCGACAGCGGCAATCGGGCCGTGTTCTTCGAAGCCGACGTGACGGCGCAGGTGCGGCAGCGGTTTCATCTGGAGCAGGAACTGCACCGCGCACTCGACAGTGATCAGCTCGCGCTCTACCTGCAGTCCCAAGTCGACGATCAGGGCCGCACGGTCGGCGCCGAAGCGCTGCTGCGCTGGCAGCACCCGGAGCGCGGCATTGTGTCGCCGACGGAGTTCATTCCGCTGGCGCTGGAGTCGGATCTGATCGCCGGACTCGAATCGTGGACGCTGCGCGAGGTCGCCGCACTGATTGCGCAGCTGCCGGCGGCGACGCCGGCGCTGCGACTTTCCGTCAACATCAGCCCGCAGCATTTCCGCAGCGACGCGTTCGGCGACGAAATGCACGCACTTGTCGCGGCATACGCGATACCGGACGGGCAACTGACACTGGAGCTGACCGAGGCCGCCACCAAGGGCGAGATCGACGCGCTGGCCGCGCGGATGCGCGCGCTCGCAGCCGACGGCTTGCGTTTTTCCATCGACGACTTCGGGGTCGGCTATTCCAGCCTGAGCTATCTGCGTCGTCTGCCGATCCACGAGCTGAAGATCGACCGCAGCTTCATGCGCGACGCACCGACCGACAGCGACTCGGCCGCCATCGTCGACACCATCCTGGCGGTGGCGCGCCAGTTGCGGCTGCGCGTGGTCGCCGAAGGGGTCGAATCGGCGGCCCACACCGCGTTTCTCGACGCGCGTGCACCCATCTGCCGACAGGGGTTCTACTACGGCCAGCCCGAGCCGGCGGCGATCTGGCTCGCCCGCATCAGCGCGCCCCCTCCCCCCAAGCGCGCGCGCCGCCGCCGCGGACCGGCGCCCGGGCACGCGCGCAACTGAGGGTCTGAGCCGACCGTCGGGCCGGCAGCCGCCGGCATGGAACCGACGTACACTCCGATGCATAAGAACCCTGTCGGACAGAGTGAGGAGCACTCCATGACGATGATGCGCGCCACCGCCACGCCACTGGCCTGCCTGTATCACTGGGAAAAGACCCGCCCGCAGGCGGTGCATTTCACCCAGCCGATCGGTGGCGGCCAGGTACAGACCTTCACCTGGGCCCAGTGCATGGATCAGGCGCGGCGGATCGCCGCGTACCTGCGCGCGCTGCAACTGCCCGAGCGCAGTCAGATCGCGCTGCTGGGCAAGAACTCGGCGCACTGGATCATGGCGGACTGGGCAATCTGGATGGCCGGGCATGTCACCGTGCCCCTGTACCCGACGCTCAACGCCGAAACGGTGCGTTACATCCTCCAGCACAGCGAATCGAAGCTGCTGTTCGTCGGCAAGCTGGACGAGTGGCCGCAGATGAAACCGGGGGTGCCGGCGGACATGCCGGTGATCACGCTGCCGCTGGCGCCCGACACCGAAGGCGAGCGCTGGCAGGCGATCGTCGAGCGCACGGCACCGCTGCAGGGCACGCCCGACCGCGGGCTCGACGAGCTCGCGACCATCGTCTACACCTCCGGCAGCACCGGCCAGCCCAAGGGCGTGATGCAGAGCTTTCGCTCGTTCAACGTCGCCGGCACGCTGATGCAGTCGCTGTTTCCGCTGTCGACCGACGACCGCATGCTGTCCTACCTGCCGCTGGCGCACGTCGCCGAGCGCCTGGTGGTCGAGAACCTTTCCACCTACGACGGGTTCCAGGTGTTCTTCGCCGAGTCGCTCGACACCTTCGTCAGTGACCTGCGCCGCGCGCAGCCGACGATGTTCTTCTCGGTGCCGCGGCTGTGGACCAAGTTCCACCTCGGCGTCTGCAACAAGCTGTCGCTGCGCAAGCAGAAGCTGCTGTTCCGCATCCCGCTGCTCGGGCGCACGCTCAAGCGCCGGATCCTCGAACAACTCGGCCTGCAGCATGTGCGCATCGCCTTTACCGGCGCCGCACCGCTGCCACCCAACATCGTCGCCTGGTACCGCAACCTCGGTCTGGACCTGCTCGAGGCCTATGGCATGAGCGAGAACTTCGCCTACTCGCACTTCACCCGCCCCGGCGATTCGAAGATCGGCTATGTCGGCCCCTGCAATCCGGGCGTCGAGTGCCGCATCGCCGACAACGGCGAGGTGCTGGTCAAGAGTCCGGCGCAGATGATGGGCTACTTCAAGGAGCCGGACAAAACCGCCGAATGCTACACGCCGGACGGCTTCTTCAAGACCGGCGACATGGGCGAACTCGACGCGCAAGGCCGGCTGCGCATCACCGGCCGCGTCAAGGAGCTGTTCAAGACCAGCAAGGGCAAATATGTCGCGCCGGTGCCGATCGAGAACAAGCTCGGCAGCCATCCCAAGATCGAGGCCGTGTGCGTCGGCGGCGCCAATCAGGCCGCGACCTTCGCGCTGCTGATGCTCTCCGAGGACGCCCGCATCCAGGTCGCCGACCGCAGCGCGCGCGACAGTCTCGGCGCCGAACTGGGCTCATTGATGCAGCAGGTCAACGCCACCCTCGATCCGCACGAGCAGCTGCAGTTTGCCGTGGTCGTCAAGGACACCTGGGGCATCGACAACGGCTTTCTGACGCCGACGCTGAAGATCCGCCGCAACGTCATCGAGGAACGCTACGAACCCGAGCTCGACCGCTGGTTCGCGGCACGCCAGCCGGTGATCTGGGAAAACTGACCGGGTTCAGCGCCAGGCGCATCGCCGGGGGACCTGCACGATCCCCCGCTGCGTCTGTGATGGTCAGGCGCCCGCGCGCCGACCGCGGCCCCTCGGCGGCGCGGCGCGCCCACGCGGCTTGCCTAGCACCGCCTCGGTGTGCGCGCCCAGCGCAGGCGCGGAATCGACGACCGGCAGCGGCGCGCTGAAGCGCACCGGAAACGCGAACGCCGGCTTGCCGTGGTCGTCCTCGATCATGCCGCGGGCCAGGAGCTGCGGGTTCTGCAGTGCCTCGTCGATGGACAGGATCGGGGTCACGCAGCAGTCGCGGCCTTCGAGCAGCGCGGCCCAGGCGTCACGCGTGCGCGTCAGGAAGATCGCCTGCAGCGCCCAGCGGATCGGCGCGGTCTTCAGGCGCGCCTGGCGCGGGCTGCCGAACAGCCGGTTGAGCGCGTCGAACGGGCCGGCCTCGCTCCGGGACGGGTCGCCGGCGCGCGCCGCCGGCTTGCGCGACACCGACCGGCCCGCCAGCGCGCGCTCGAGCGCGGTACGCAGCGGGGCCGGAATCTGCTCCTTGAGCACCGTCAGCAGCTTGAGGAAGAACTTCGGCTCGAGCGCGCCCACCGCCAGATACTTGCCGTCGCGGCAGCGGTAGAAGCTGTAGTTCGGCAGCGCGCCGGTGAGCAGATCGGCGCCGCGCTTGGGCGGCCGTCCCTCGCCACGCAGCGTCGACAGCGCCAGCACCTGCAGCGCCAGCGAGCCGTCGGTCATCGACACATCGACCATCGTGCCCTGCCCGGATGCGCGGGCGCCGATGACGGCGGCGAGAATACCGACGGCACAGGTCAGCGCGCCGCCGGCGAGGTCGGCGATCTGCACGTTGGACTGTGCCGGCGCGCTGTGGGCGCGGCCGATCTGGTCCTGAACGCCGGCGATGGCGAGGTAGTTCATGTCGTGGCCGGCCCAGTCGCGATACGGCCCGGTCTGGCCGTAGCCGGACAGCGAGGCATAGACCAGCTTCGGGTTGATGCGCTTCAAGTCCTCGTAGGCGCAGCCGAAGCGCGCCATGACGCCGGGCCGAAAGGATTCGAGCACGACATCGGCGGATGTCACCAGCTCCAGGAAGCGGTCGCGATCGGCGGCGGCGCGCAGATCCAGCGTCACTGATTTCTTGCCGCGGTTGACCAGCTTGAACAGCTCCGGCGTGCCGCGGGCGTAATCGCCGCCGTTGGGCTCCTCGATCTTGATGATCTCGGCGCCCATCTGCGCCAGATAGAGCGTGCAGAACGGCCCCGGCAGCAGGCGCGACAGGTCGAGAACGCGGATACCGGCCAGCAGCGGATTGGATGCAGTCATGGTCAAAGGCATGGGGAACTAAGATCACGGCAGCGGGCACCGGCCCGATCCCGCCGGCCGGCCGCGCGGGTCATTGTCGCTGCAGCGCGCGACCATGGCCAGCCGCGCGCGCAGTCGTCTCAGCCGGCGGCTGCGGGCAGGCGCTGCGGCTGCGGCGCGCTGATGCGGAAATGCGCGAAGTCGGGCGTGGCGGTGCGCCGCCGGAACTCACGCATCGAGCCGATCCAGTTGTTGGTGTTGCGCCCGTCCGCGGTGAGATACCAACTGCGGCAGCCGCCCTCGAAGGTGGTGCGCGCACTGCGCGCGCGAATCTCCTCCACATAGGCCGCCTGCGCCTGCGCCCTGACTTCGATGACGCAGCCCTGGCGCGCGGCCAGCAGCTGCGCCAGATAGCGCTGCTGGCATTCGAGCATGAAGATGATCGAGCCGGAGCCGACGTTGGTGTTGGGTCCGTAGAGCATGAAGAAGTTCGGGAAGCCGGCGACCGCCATGCCCAGATACGCCTCGGCGCCGTCCCGCCACACCGCGTGCAGATCCTGCGCGTTGCGCCCGCTGACCCGCATCGGCGTCAGGAACTCGGTGGCGGCGAAGCCGGTGCCGAAGATGATCGCATCCACCGCGCGTTCCCGGCCGTCGGCGGTGCGCACGCCGGTCGGCGTGATCGCGGTGATGCGCTCGGTGACGACTTCGACAGTGGGCCGCACCAGCGTGCGCAGCCAGTCGGTGGTCAGCAGAATGCGCTTGCAGCCGATCGGATAGTCCGGCGTCAGCTTCTCGCGCAGCTGCGGATCGCGCACCTGCAGGCGCAGCTGCAGCTTCGAGGCCCAGGTGATCAGGCGCTCGGCCCAGCGATGGCCGTCATAGGCATAGGCCAGCGCTTCGGTGATCCAGTAGATGCGCCAGCGATCGAGATCGTGAAGGCGCGGAAAGCGGTCGAGCAGCCAGCGCTCGAAACGCGAGAAGTGCTTGTCGAATTTGGGCAGCACCCAGCCGGGCGACCGCTGGAACAGGTGCAGCTTCGCCACCTTGGGCGCGATCGCCGGCACGAACTGCACGGCACTGGCACCGCTGCCGATCACCGCGACGGTCTTGCCGGCGAGCGCGTAGTCGTGGTCCCAGCGCGCGGAATGAAACGTCTTGCCGGTGAAACGCTCGAGCCCGGCGATCTGCGGCAGCGCCGGGCGATGCAGCTGCCCCACCGCGCTGATCAGGGTCTCGGCCTCGAGGCGCTCGCCGCCGGCCAGCGTCACGCGCCAGAGCGCGCGCGCCTCGTCAAAGACGGCGGACTCGACCTCGGCGCCAAAGCGGACGTGACGCAACAGATCGTACTTGCGCGCGCAGTGGCGCATGTAGTCGAGGATCTCGGCCTGCGGGGCATAGCGGTTCGACCACGGAAAATGCGGCTCGAACGAAAACGAGTACAGATGCGAGGGCACATCGCAGGCCGCGCCGGGATAGGTGTTTTCGCGCCAGACGCCGCCCAGCG
>JBFHQK010000020.1:0-19440 GCA_041592255.1 Fontimonas sp. | reverse complement strand
CCAGCGCCGTGCCCAGCACGGCGGGAGCGGCCAATCGGAGATTCATGATGCGCACCCTCCAGGGCCCATGCGCGCGGTTTGCCTGCCCACGGGCCGCGCCGGATTCCGACTGTCCAGCGTCCAGGCCCGCCTGGACTGCCGTGCCAGTCTCAGCCTGGATCGTACGCACGCGGGTCCGCGACCAACGTGCGGACCCTTACGCAGCGGCGCAGTTCAGGCGCGCCAGACGCGCGCCTCAGAGCGTGACGTCCTCGGCCAGCCGGCGGGCGCGCAGGCGGCGCTGGGTTTCGTCCGCCGGGCTGGTCCGGGCCGCCTTGCGCACGAGTCGGCTGCGGCGGTCGAGCCAGCGTGCGCAAGGCTCCCAGACCTCGCGCTGCGCGCCGCTACCCAGAATCACGCCCATGTGACCGCCGGGCGCGACGCGGAACGTCTTGTCCTTGCTGCCCACCAGATCGAGACTCTTCTGCGCCATCGCCGGCGGCACCAGATGGTCGGTCGTTCCGGCGTACACCAGCAGCTTGGCCCGCACCGCCGACAGCTCGGCGCTGCCGCCGCCGAGTTCGAGACTGCCTTCGGCGAGGCGGTTGTCGACGATCAGCTGGACCAGCACATCGCGGACGACGCCGGCCGGGTACATCAGCATGTTGTCGAGGTAGTCGGCAGTGGTCGCGTGAATCTCGAGATAGTCGCGATCTGCCATCCGCGTCAGCAGATCCCAGTACGACGCCAGACTCGACAGCGGCGCGGTGAGCTTGAACGCCAGCGTCGTGGTCCAGTCCGGCGCCTGCAGATGCGCCGGATCGAGCCGGTGCAGCCGAAACGAGGTGAAGTGCCGCACCAGCCGCGCCGAGGCGTTGAGCACCCGCGCCGCATGCGCCATGACCCCGCCGCTGCGCAGGTCGATCGGACTGGCGACGGTGATCAGATTGCGGATCTGGCGGTCGCGCGTCGCACCGGCATGAATCAGCGCCAACAGACCGCCCATGCACCAGCCCATCACCGACACCGGCTGCACGCCGCTGTGCCGGCGCACCTCGGCGATCGCCTGCCCCAGCATCTCGACCGCATAGTCGCGCAGCGACAGCGGGGCATGGCGCCGCTCCGGCTTGCCCCAATCGACCAGGTAGGTGTGAAAGCCGCGCGCGGCCATGTAGCGCACCAGACTGCGCTGCGGCAGCAGGTCGAACACTTCGGTGGTGACGCCCAGCGGCGGCACCAGCAGCAGCGGGACCGGGTGCCGCTCGCGGCGCACCGGCATGTGCGCACCGTCGGCCAACTCGATCTGGCTGGATTCGGGCAGCGGGTAATAGCGCAGCGACATCGGATCGCCGTCGAGCAGCGTCTCGTAGGGCGTCAGACCCGACTGCACGAGAAAACCGCGCATGAACAGCCATTCGAGTCCGTTGTCGAGCCATGCCGCCATCCGCTCGTTGGCGCGCAGGCCGCGATGCCGCAGGTGCTGGGTGATGCTGCTGCTCATGCCGTCGGCCATGCGCCGGAATTCAGGGGCCGCTAGTGTGCCTGCGCCCGGCGCTTGCCGCGAGCGACGCGGCGCCCGCCGGCCACACCGCATTGCTCTCAGATCCGATCAGACGCCGACCACCGCGATGCGGTCCGTGCGCGCAAACTGGCGCTCGAAGAAATCCGCCAGCCCGCGCAGCATGCGCGCACAGGCGTCGGCGTGCCGGGCCAGCACGCCATCGATGCGCGGCAGCGGCGGCACGCGCAGCCGGCGCACCGCGGTAGTGACATCACCGCGTTCGAGCAGATCGGCTGCAGCGCGCCACGCCGTCGCGCAGTCCGCGCCGGTCTGGCGATCGACGTCGACGGTCGAATACGGATCGGTGTAGCCGCAGCGCCCGCGCAGCGGCCCGTCGATCAGCGAGAACGCATCGCAACGCACATACACGGATCCGTCCAGCCACCAGGCCTCGTGAAACGGCCCGGTCTGCAGCTCAACGTACTCCGGATCGGCAAGCGCTTCGCGCGTGGTGTAGAGAAAGAAATCGTAAGCCATGGTTCGCCCCGCCCGTCACTGTCCGCCCGCGCGCGCAGGACAGCGGTCCCGCGCGGACGGTCGCTCCCAGTTACGCACCACTGCGGTTCACGGATGCAGGGTGCGCGGCGTCAGCCGCCGTCGTCGACGACGTGCTCCAGATACGGGGTGGTTTCGTCATAGCCGCCGTCGAGCATCAGACGCAACTGCTCGAAGCCGGTGCGGATCACCGGATGCTCATAGTCCGCCTCGCTGCCGTGACCGGCGAGCCCGATCATCGCGTTGGGATCATCGAGGCCAAAGATGCCGGCAATCGCGCCGGTGCCGGTGGTTCCGGGACTCTGCCCTTCGGCCACCCGCAGCACACTGAACAGCTGCACCGGAACGCCGGCGGCCAGCAGCGCCGCCGCCATCTCCCACGCCTGGTTGTAGACCACGAGGCCGTCGTTGATGTCGTGGACCACCGCGGCCGCGCGCAGGCCCAGCGCCGCCATTTCGTCGGCGCGCAGCGCCGGCGAGCGGCGCCGGTACTCGTCGGGGACCGTCAGCGGCGTGCCGCCGCTCTCCTCCTCGATGTAGGCCGCAAACTCCGGCACCACGGCGGTGCCCTCGGCCCAGGCCTCGGCCAGGTTGGTCAGCCCTTCGACGTTAACCCAGTAGTCGTAGAGCCCGTCGCCATTGGCCGACAGATGCGCCGCCTCGGCGATGGCCGTACCCGACACCGCGCTGCCGAAGGAAACCCCGAGCAGATACACGGTCTGCACGCTGGGGAAGCGCTGCTTGGCCTGCAGCGTCGCCGCAATCGTGTCGTGCGCCGCGCGCAGCACCGGCAGTTGCAGATTGTCGCGGTAGTTCGTCGTCACGACTGCGGTATCGGCGTCGGCGAAGTTCAGCACCGCCTGATACCACGAGGCCTCGACGGTGTGCCCGAGTCCGTGACAGAACACGACCAGCCGCGACGGCTGCGAGCCAGGCACATAGCCGAGCAGACCGCTCACCGCGCCGGCTTCGCGCTTGCCTTGGGTCGGCGGCGCGAGGGCCTGCACCGCAGCGGCGTCCGTCACCATCGCCTCGACCGTCACCAGGGCCGATCCCGCGTCCCCGCTTCCGCCGCCTGCGCACGCCACCAGCATCAGTGCCGCAAGCATCACCCCGACAGCTTTCATTTGCGTGTGTCCTTCTATTGGGTTCCCCCGCGGCGATGATAGCGGGGCCGCGCATGCCGTGCCCGGGTCCGGCGCCGCGGCCCGACGCCTGCGCCTACTGCATTCGGTGGAGGGGGCGTTGGGTTGCGCTGCGCACAATGCCCGGCAAATCCAACATGCCGGCGATGACCGGCGCCGAGGAGCGCACATCATGCGGAAGGAACAGGCCACCGGTCAGCATTGGCGGCTGCTGGCCGCGCTCACGCTGCTGGCCGGCGCTGCATCGGCACCGGCGGCCATCGACAACGCCGCGCTGGGCAATGAAGCCGACGGCGCCAACTGGGCCGCCTGGGGCCGCACCTTCAGCGAACAGCGCTTCAGTCCGCTCGATGAGATCAACCGCCAGACCGTCGGCCGTCTCGGACTGGCGTGGTCGCTGGAGCTCGACGACGTCTGGAACGTCTCGACGCAGCCGGTCGCGGTCGACGGCGTGCTGTACTTCGCCGCCGGCTTCAGCGTCGTGCACGCGGTCGACGCCGCCACCGGCCAGCTGCTGTGGAAATACGACCCCCTGGTGCGCGGCCGCAAGATGCGCATGGCCTGGGGCTCGCGGGGCATCGCGTTCTGGAACGGCAAGGTCTACACCGGCACCCTGGATGGCCGCCTGTTCGCGCTCGACGCGAAGACCGGCCAGCTCGTCTGGGAAACCCTGACCACCGAGCCGGGCGACAACCGCTACATCACCGGCGCGCCGCGCGCGTTCAACGGCAAGATCATCATCGGCCATGGCGGCGCCGACTTCGGTCATGTGCGCGGCTATGTCACCAGCTATGACGCCGAGACCGGACAGCAGCTGTGGCGCTGGCACGTCGTGCCCGGCAACCCCGCCGACGGCTTCGAGAATGCCGCGATGGAGATGGCGGCCAAGACCTGGACTGGCGAATGGTGGAAGTACGGGGCCGGCGGCACGGTCTGGAATGCGATGACCTACGACCCCGAGTTCAACCGCATCTACCTGGGCACCGGCAATGGCTCGCCGTGGAATCACAAGCTGCGCTCGCCCGGCGGCGGCGACAACCTGTTCCTGTGCTCGGTGGTCGCGCTCGACGCCGATACCGGCGAGTACGTCTGGCACTACCAGACCACGCCGGGCGAGAGCTGGGACTACAACTCAGCGATGGACATGGTGCTCGCCGACCTCGCCATCGACGGCCGTACGCGCAAGGTCATGCTGCATGCGCCGAAGAATGGCTTCTTCTATGTCATCGATCGCGAAAACGGCCGGCTGATCTCGGCCGAGAAGATCGGCAAGGTCACCTGGGCCGAACGCATTGACCTGGCCAGCGGACGCCCGGTCGAGATCCGCGGCGCCCGCTACGAGAACGGCGAGGCGCTGATCTGGCCGGGCTCCGGCGGCACCCACAACTGGCATCCGATGGCCTACAGCCCGGACACCGGCCTGACCTACATCCCGGCGCGCGAGATGCCCGGCTACTACAACGACAAGGGCCGCGATGCGCGCACCTGGCAGATGACGCGCGATGACGTCATGGGCCTGCGCGGCTTCTTCGACGACATTCCCAAGACCGCCGGCACCAGCTCGCTGCTGGCCTGGAACCCGCTGACGCAGCAGGCCGCGTGGGAACTGCCGACCCCGGGGGCGAGCAACGGCGGGGTGATCGCGACCCGCGGCGGGCTGGTGTTCCAGGGCCAGGCCGACGGCCGCTTCGTCGCCCACGACGCCGATACCGGCGACGAGCGCTGGAGCTATGACATGGGCGTCGGCACCCAGGCGGCCCCGCTCACCTACACCGTCAACGGCCGGCAGTACGTCACCATTCTGGCCGGCTGGGGCGGTTCGCAGATGCTGCTGGGCTCGTTGTCGGCGCAGCACGGCTGGGTCGGCCGGACCCATCCGCGGCGGGTGCTGACCTTCGCGCTCGACGGCGATGCCCGCCTGCCACCGTCGCCGCCGCCATCGACGGCCATCGAGATCGCCGACGATCCGGCGTTCACGGTGGACCCCGCGCGCGCCGAACAGGGCAAGCTGCTGTACAAGGACTGCGTGATCTGCCACGGCACCGCCGTGGTCGCCGGCGGTTATGCGCCGGATCTGCGCGCCTCGCGCGTGCCGCTGTCGGCCGAAGCCTTCGCCGCCATCGTGCGTGACGGCGGGCTGGAAGGGCGTGGCATGCCGGCGTTTCCCGAACTCAGTGCCGAACAGCTCGAGGCGCTGCGCCATTACATCCGCGAGCGTGCCCGTCATGAGCCCTCGGCCTGGTCGCAGCTCGTCGCCATCTGGAACTACCTGGTACTGCTGGTGAAAATGAAACTGGCCGCGCACGGCTGGATCTGAGCCTCAGCAGCGCCGGTCGGGGGGCAATGCCAGCCCCCGACACCGGCCCGCCCCTCCCCCGCGGCCGGCCTGAGCGGCTATCCTGTCGGCCGATGCTTACAATTTCGGTCGGGCCTGTTGACGCCGCCCCAGGGGGATTTCCGATGTTCCAAAGTCGCATTCCGGCGCTGTGCGTCGTCCTGGCGCTGACCGCGCCCGCCTTTGCCGCCACCCCGGAAACCGGGGTGCTCACGCCGGCCTCGGGGCCGATCGTGTTCACCTCCGGGCCGTTCCTGAGCGCCAACCCGACGCCCGTTCCCCTGCTCGACTCCGGCCCGACCTGCGATGATCCGGCGCCGGCCTGCGACAGCTTCGAGCTCACGGTGTCGCTGCCCGCCGGCTATGCCGCCGCGCACAACGCCGACTTCGTCAAGGTCACCACCGCCTGGACCGATACCGGCGCCGGCGCCTCGGACTATGACCTGTGGATTTACAAGGGCGCGGTCACCGCCACCGACGGCGGCGACACCCCGCCGTACCGCGGCCCGGGCACGACCAATCCCGAGATCGCGCAGATCGTGCCGCTGAGCGACGGCGACAACGTCTACACGATCAAGATCGTGCCCTACACGCCCAGCGGCGAAATCGTGACCACGACCATCGAACTGGTCGGCGCGGACTCGATTGCCACCGACCCGAGTTTCGGACTCGCCCCGCCGCCCGCGGTGGCCGGCGCCCCGCGCTACCAGAACTTCGTCCCCACCGGTGTCACCGCCGAGGCCAGCAACGGCGAGTGCAACATCGGCTTCAACCCGAATACGTTCCGGATCATGTTCATGTGCTTCGGCAACGGCAGCGTCTACCGTCTGACCGCGCCGGAGAATCGGGACGAACCGCTGCCCGAGGCCTGCCAGGCGCAGTGGGAGGACGTGACCCCGCTGGCGACCAGCGGCCCGCAGCCGGTGGCGGACCCGATCCTGTTCACCGACCGCGTCTCCGGCCGCACCTGGGCCTCGAACCTCACGGTCGGCCCCAACGTCTCCTACGCCTTCACCGATGACGACGGCGCGTCGTGGGTCGAGGCCGGCGCCGGCGGACTGGCCGGCGCGGATCACCAGACCATCGGCTCGGGCCCCTACCCGGCCGACTTTGCCCTGCCGCATCCGCTGCACGACAACGCTGTGTACTTCTGCTCGCAGGCGCTGATCGGCCCGGCCGGCTGCGTGCGCAGCGACGACGGCGGCGTCACCTGGGGCGCGCCGACGCTGGCCTACGACGGCAGCGTGTGCGGCGGCCTGCACGGCCATGTGCGCGTCGCCAATGACGGCACCGTGTGGCTGCCGGTGGCGACCTGCGACACCGGCACCGGCTACGCGATCTCGACCGATGCCGGCGACACCTGGTCCGATCACATGGTGCCGGACACGCTGGCCGGCAGCGGCAGCGACCCGTCGATCGCGCTCGACGACGACAACACCGCCTACTTCTGCTACATCAATGGCGACGGCCACGCGCGCGTCGCCGTCAGCCGTGACCGCGGCCAGACCTGGACCGATGACACCGATCTGGGCGCCGCCCACGGCGTGATCAATGCAACCTTCCCCGAGGCCTGGGGCGGCAGCAGCGGCCGCGCCGCCTGCGGCTTCCTCGGCACCGACCGCCAGGGCAACATCGAGTCGCTGGACTTCCCGGGCCTGTGGTATCTGTTCATGGCCCACACCTATGACGGCGGCAAGACCTGGACCACCGTCAACGCCACCCCCAACGATCCGGTGCAGGGCATCGGCGGCATCTGGCACAGCGGTGGCGGCAACCCGAACCGCAACCTGCTCGACTTCAACGAAGTCACCGAGGACCACCTGGGCCGGGTGCTGTTCGGCTACGACGACGGCTGCGTCCGCGACTGCGCCAAGGCGCCGCTGGACAACCCGCAGTCCTTTACCGCGGTGATGAAGGTCGCGCGTCAGACCGGCGGCAAGACCCTGCGCGCCGAGCACGACCAGCCCGAACCGCGGCAGCCGTCCAACGCCTGCCTTGCCGGCCAGCGTAACCAGCGCGCCGCCGCGCTGACCTGGCTCGCGCCCGATCACGGCGGCGCCGAAATCGTCAACTACAAGGTCTACCGCAGCGCCACCCCCGACGGCACGCCGGTTTTCGTCGGCGACGCCGGCGCCAAACTCGGCTATGTCGATCAGGGGACCGACCCCAATGTCGAGACCTACTACTACACCGTCACCGCGGTGAACGCGCAGGGCGAAGGCGTGGCCAGCAACCGCGTCGCGCTGCCAGTGGTCGAGACGATTGACGAGAGCCTGTGTGTGCTGCCCGGGTTGGGCCTGTTCACCGATCCCAGCGGCGACTATGACACCGGCCTCACCGGCGCCGGCCTGCCGGCACACGACCTCCTGCTGCTGCAGGTGGCACAGCCGGAAGTCAGCGATGGCGTCACCACGCTCGTGTTCTCGCTCAAGACCGCCAGCCTGTCGGCGCTGCCGCCCAATGCCGCGTGGTATGTCAGCTTCAAGGCGCCCGATGGCGTCATGCGCGGCGTGCGCATGTCCACCGACCAGGGTACGGCGCGCTTCTTCTCGTATCTTGTCGGCGAAAGCAGCGGCGGCCTCACCGACGGCCGCTTCGTCAAGGCCGAAGGCCCGATCGAGGCCGAGAGCCACTACAGTGCCGACGGCATCATCACCTTCGTCGTCAAGGCCAGCGACATCGGCAGCAGCGGCGCCGCCGGCGAGGTCTTCAGTGACTTCAATGCCGGCAGCGTGCAGCTCTATGGCGCCGCGGGCTCAGGCGCGGCCGACGTCATGGACGGCATGCCCAATGACCTTGTGCGCCAGGGCCGCATCACGCTCAGCGCAAACGGCCAGTGCGCCGCCCCGGTGCCCTCCGGCGGCACCGCGGATGCCGGTCGCTTCGGCGGCGCGCTGGGCGCCGGCGGCCTGCTGACACTGCTGGGCCTGCTTGCGCTGCGGCGGCGCGCGCGCTAGACCCGCGCATCACGCTTCCAGCCCGCCCGGCGGCATCGGCCCTGGGCGGGCTTTTTTGATCGGCGCGGCGTCGACTCCGCGCCCGCCTCAGGCCTGCAGCCAGCGCTCGATCGCCTCGGGCCGGGGCAGCCCGCCGGCGTGAACCAGCGTGCCGTCAATGGCAATGCCCGGCGTCGACATCACCCCCGCCAGCGCAATCGACTTCGGGTCGGTGACCTTCTCGACGGTGACCTCGAGTCCCAGCCTCGCGGCCGCGTCCCTCACCATCGCGGCGGTGGTCTCGCAGCGCGCGCAGCCGGGGCCAAAGACTTTGACGGTTTTCATCGCAGGGTCCTTTCGGGTTTTCAGAAGATCAGATTGAACAGGAAGCCGACGGCGAGGATGTCGCAGGCCACCACGCCGACGAAGACCGCGAGCAGCCGCACCGTCAGCACCTGCTTGAGAATGATCATCTCGGGCAGCGAGAGCGCGATCACGCTCATCATGAACGCGAGCACCGTGCCCAGCGCCGCGCCCTTGCCCAGCAGCGCCTCGACGATCGGAATGACGCCGGCGGCATTGGTGTACATCGGCACGCCCAGAAGCACCGCCGCCGGCACCGACCACCAGGCGTCCGCGCCCATGATCCGGGCCATCAGATCCTCGGGTACGTAGCCATGGATCAGCGCGCCGATGCCAATGCCCAGCACAATCCACCGCCAGACCTTGCCGAAGATCTCGCGCACCGCTGCGATGCCTTGGGCGTAGCGATCCACCAGGCGCAGCGCCGGACCCGCGACGGGCCCCGGCGCGTTGGCGCCGGTATGGATGTCACGCACCCAGTCCTGCAGCCAGCCTTCCAGCCGCAGCTTGCCGATGACCCAGCCCGCGACCACGGCGATGCCCAGGCCGAAGGCCAGATAGGTCAGGGCGACCTGCCAGCCGACCAGCGCGAAGAGCAGCACCAGTGCCACCTCGTTGACCATCGGCGCGGCGATGAGAAAGGAAAACGTCACCCCCAACGGCACCCCGGCCGAGACGAAACCGATGAACAGCGGCACCGCCGAGCACGAACAGAACGGCGTCAGGATTCCAAGGCTGGCCGACAGCACATTGCCCACCCCCTCGCGCTTGCCCGACAGCAGCGCGCGGGTCTTTTCGGGCGAGAAGAAACTGCGCACCACTGCCATCGCAAAGACGATCAGCGCCAGCAGCAGCATCACCTTGGGCACATCGTAGAGAAAGAAGGCAACCGCTTCGCCCGTGTGACTGTCGCGCGCCACCGGCAGTTGCGCGGTCAACCACTCGGCCAGCGGAAGCAGCTGGCGATAGATCAGCCACCAGGCAACGACCCCACCGGCCACAGCCAGATGCCAGATCCAGTCTGGAACGCTTGGCCGGCGGTGCGCCGTTTCGGTTGCCGCGGTCATGCCGCAATCCTCTCGCATCGGTGTCCGGCCGCCAGTACCGCGTCAACCACCGTGGCGAGCGCCGGCGCCAGCGCCGGGTTGCGGCGGTAGCGCACCCACTGCGCGTCGCGCCGGTCGAGCACCAGCCCGGCCTCGCGTAGCACCTTCATGTGCCGCGACATGCGGGATTGGCTCGCATTCAGCCGCGCCATCAGCTCGCAGACACAGTGCTCGCCGCCATCGCTGAGCAACTGCATCGCGCCGAGCCGGGCCGGCTCGGCCAGGGCAGACAGAATTCGCGGCAAATCGACCATGGTTGACCTTTAGATCATGCGCATATGCGCTTGTGCGCATTTACAAGATACGCCCTTGTCAGTGGCCGTCAAGGATCGGATGCGGCATCGGCGCCTCCCGCGCTACGCGGTCGGACGCCCCGCCCGCTGCGCAGCATCACCGGGCCCCAGCGCGAGCGGCAATAAAAAACCCCCGATGTCCCGGGGGTTTGGGCACTTCAGGGCAGGACCTGAAATGCAGGTTTTGGCGGAGAGAGCGGGATTCGAACCCGCGATACGGCTTTCACCGTATACACGCTTTCCAGGCGTGCTCCTTCAACCACTCGGACATCTCTCCGAACAACGGGTGCTTCGCGCCGGCTGCCGGCGGCGGGCGCGCATTATACCGATCCCGCCTCAGGACTTGGGCGTTTCATTCTCGGGCGGTTCCGGCGGCAGCGGCGGCGGCACGTCGAGGCACTCGGTGCGCATCTTGCCGGGCTTGCTCGGGTCGGCGCTTTCGCGCGCGAAGGGCACCGGCTGCTCGGGCGACGGCGGAATGCGCAGCGCCGACGGCGACTCAGGCACGCGCAAACCCTCGATCGCTTCGGGCGCCGGCAGCGTGGCCGCCTGCTGGTACTCGAACTCGCCCTGGCAGTGACGGTTGATGCCGCCGCAGGCCGTCAGCGACGCCAGCGCCAGCGCCGACAGCAGCAGACGCGCGCTCATGCGAACGCCCCTGCGGCGCGCAGTGCCGCCTGCACGGTGGCGTGGTGGGCCGGGTCGAGCGGCACCAGCGGCAGACGCAGTCCGGCCGGAATCTTGTTCATCTGGGTGAGGGCCCACTTGACGGGAATCGGATTGGGTTCCACGAAGAGATCCTTGTGCAGCGCGCGCAGCTCGGCGTCAATGCGCTCGGCAGTCGCGCGGTCGCCGGCCAGCGCCGCGGCGCACATCTGGTGCATCTTGCGCGGGGCGACGTTGGCGGTCACCGAAATGTCGCCGTGGCAGCCGGCGAGGATCGACTCGCAGGCGGTGGCATCGTCGCCGGAGTAGATCGCGAAATCGGGCCCCAGCCCCAGCGCCAGCAGTTCACGGATCCGGCCCAGTTCGCCCCTGGCCTCCTTCAGGCCGACGATGTTGCGGATCTGCGCCAGCCGCGCCACGGTCGCCGGCAGCAGATCACAGCCGGTGCGCCCGGGCACGTTGTAGAGAATCTGCGGCAGGTCCACCGCCTCGGCCACCGCCTTGTAATGGCGGTACAGGCCTTCCTGCGGTGGCTTGTTGTAGTACGGCGTGACCAGCAGTGCCGCATCGGCACCGACATCCTGGGCCGCGCGGGTCAGCTCGATCGCCTCGCTGGTCGCATTCGAGCCGGTGCCGGCGATCACCGGCACGCGCCGCTTGGCGTAGCGGACCACGCGCCGGATCACCTCGACGTGCTCGTCGAAGTCGAGGGTCGCGGATTCGCCGGTGGTGCCGACGGCAACGATCGCGTCGGTGCCCTCGGCGATGTGCCATTCGACCAGCGCGGCAAGTCCGTCCCAGTCGACCGAGCCGTCGGGGAACATGGGCGTGACGATGGCAACGATGCTGCCCTTGATCATGTGTCGGTTCTGCAGGGGCCTGTCAAAGGGGCGGAAGTATAGCGGCTGCGCCGGTGCGGCAGCGAAGCGTGGGGAAATCCCGGACTCGTCCTCGCCCCGAATCGATTAGAATTCCGACCTTTATAACGGCCGAACTCATGGCACAAACCGACACACTGCTCACAGTTTCGGCGATCGGCAAGCCCAAGGGCAATGTCCCGCTTGAATTGTTCAAGGCCATCCGCGAGCGCGGGGGCGAGGTCGAGGACTGCCGGATCGCGCAGCTCGGCGACCGCCTGACCGCCAACCTGCTCGTGTCGGGCAACTGGAGCACGCTGGGCCGTCTCGAAACCGCACTTCCCGGCATCGCCGAGAAACTCGAACTGCAGGTGCGCTTCGAGCGCTGCGAGGCGAAGCCTTTCAATCCCGAATTCCGCCCCTACGCGGCGGAAGTCGTCGCGCCGCAAGATCCCAACCTGCTGGTCAACATCCTGGAGTTTTTCCAGCACCAGGATGTGGGCGTGGTCGAGATCTCGACGCAGAAATACCAGTCGACCTACACCGGCGCGGAGATGGCCAGCGTGCAGATGGTGCTGCACGTACCGGTCAACCAGCATCCGCAGGCGCTGCGCGAGTCCTTCATGGACCTGTGCGACGACCTCAACGCCGACGGCATGCTCGATCCGATCAAGACCTGATTCCACACGGATCCGCGAGAAGGCCGTGAGTCTCAAGCCCGGTGAATCCCTGCCCGACGTCACACTGCCGGCAACCGGCGGCGTGACGATTAACCTGGCGGCCCTCAAGGGCAGCCCTGCGGTGATTTACTTCTACCCGAAGGACAACACCCCGGGCTGCACGCAGGAAGGCCAGGACTTCCGCGATCTCTACCCGCAGTTTCAGCAGCTCGGCGCCCAGGTGATGGGCGTGTCGCGGGACAGCGTGCGCTCGCACGAGAACTTCGCGCTCAAGTACGCGTTTCCGTTTCCGCTGCTGTCGGATGCCGATGAATCGGCCTGCGCCGCCTTCGGCGTGATCAAGGAAAAAAGCCTGTACGGCAAGAAATACATCGGCGTCGACCGCAGCACCTTCCTGTTCGACGCCCGCGGCGTGCTGCGGCGCGAATGGCGCGGCGTCAAGGTCAAGAACCACGCACAGGAAGTGCTCGACGCACTGCGCGCGCTGTAGCACGGATTGCAACCATAGCGCGATTCGCGCGGCGGCGGGAATCCTTTTTTTTCTTCGCGTTGTTGCGCTAGATTGAGGGCGCCGACCAGCCGCGTCAGCGGCTTCATCAGCCCTTCGTCCAGAACGATTAGCACGCACCGCAACAGCGCCCCACGCCGCACCGCCCGCCCGCACGGGCATCGCCGCTGTGCCTCCCGCCACCACAACCGACTCGCAGCCCGCCGCTGCGGGCAAGGGGTCTTCTCGCACTCATGAGCCAGCGCAAGATCTTCGTTCTTGATACCAACGTTCTGCTGCACGACCCCACCAGCCTGTACCGTTTCGAAGAGCACGACCTGTTCATTCCGATGGTGGTGCTCGAAGAGCTCGATGCCTCGAAGAAAGGCACCAGCGAGGTTGCCCGCAATGCGCGCCAGGTGAGCCGCTTTCTCGATGAGCTGATGCATGGCCGCGATCACGCCCAGATCGAGAAAGGCCTGCCGCTGCCGCGCGTGCGCAGCGGTAACGGCCACGGTTCCGGCCGTGGTCGCGGCGGCAAGCAGTCCAGCGGTCGGCTGTTCTTTCAGACGCGGCCGGCGGACACCGCGCTGCCCAGCCTGATTCCGGGCAACAAACCCGACAACAGCATCCTCGTCATCGCGCTGGAACTGCAGACCCAGCATCCGACCCGCCGGGTGGCGCTGGTCAGCAAGGACATCAACCTGCGCATCAAGGCCGCCGTCCTTGGCGTGCACACCGAGGACTATCACAACGACCAGGTCCTCGACGATCTCGATCTGCTGTACACGGGATACCTGGAGCTGCCCGCCGACTTCTGGTCATCGCATGGCGACAAGATGGAGAGCTGGCAGGACAGTCGCGGGCGCGCGGCCTATCGCATCAAGGGCCCGCTGGTGAAGAACTGGCACGTCAATCAATTCCTCTACATCCCCGACGATTCCGGGCGCGGCCTCGAACTGGTCGTCAGCCGGATCGAGAACAACGTCGCGGAGCTGCGCATCATCCGCGACTACCGTCATGGCAAGAGCAGCGTCTGGGGCATTCACGCGAAGAACCGCGAACAGAACTTTGCGCTCAACCTGCTGCTCGATCCGGACATCGACTTCGTCACCGTGCTCGGCACCGCCGGCACCGGCAAGACCTTGCTGACGCTGGCCGCCGGGCTTGCGCAGACGATGGACGAACAGCGCTACCGCGAGATCATCATGACCCGCGTCACGGTCCCGGTCGGCGAGGACATCGGTTTTCTGCCCGGCACCGAAGAGGAAAAAATGACGCCCTGGATGGGCGCGCTGATGGACAACCTCGAAGTGCTGACCCAGAACAGCCAGGCCGGCGACTGGGAGCGCGCGGCCACCAATGACCTGCTGGCCAAGCGCATCAAGATCCGCTCGCTGAACTTCATGCGCGGACGCACCTTCCTCAGCCGCTATATCATCATCGACGAGGCGCAGAACCTGACCGCTAAGCAGATGAAGACGCTGATCACGCGCGTCGGCCCCGGATCGAAAATGATCTGCATGGGCAACCTGGGCCAGATCGACACGCCCTACCTGACCGAAACCACGTCGGGCCTGACCTACGTCGTCGACCGCTTCCAGGGCTGGCCGCACGGCGGGCACGTGACGCTGGCGCGCGGTGAACGCTCGCGGCTGGCGGCGTATGCTTCGGACATTCTCTAAGGAACACCATGATCATCGGTCGACTCGGAAAAGCGGTAAAAGACGGCGCCCTCAGTGTCGGCCTGCGCGCCTTTTTCAACGAAAAGTTCGGCGAATACGGCGAAGTGCGCGACTGCGCCGTCGACACCGCCAAGGGCAGCATCGTTGCGCATGTCGTGATGCGCGGTGAACGCGATCCGATCACGGTGACCATCGATCGCTACGAACTGCTGCAGGACGACGGCAAGGTGTTCATCGTGATCCGCAAGCTGACGACCACACGCCAGTGGATCACGCTGCTGCTCAATCGCGTGCTCGACGGGCGCCGCTTCGAGATTCCGGCCAGCGTCAGCAAGATTCTCTGAAGCCCGTCGCCCGCACACGTCTTGGAGCCGGGGCTCGAATGGCTGGCGCTGTGCGGCTTTGCCTTTCTCGCCGGCTTTGTTGACGCCGTCGTCGGCGGCGGCGGCCTGATCCAGATCCCGGCGCTGTTCGTGCTACTGCCCGGGATCGCCCCGGCAACGCTGCTCGGCACCAACAAGTTTGCGAGCATCTGGGGAACGGCGGCGGCCACGACACAGTATCTGCGCCGCGTGCCGCTGGAATGGCGCGCCACCCTGCCGACCGCAGCCGCGGCGCTGGTCTGCGGCTTTCTGGGCGCGCGCGTGGCCGCACTGCTGCCGGCCGATGCATTCCGTCCGGCGATCCTCGTATTGCTGATTGCGGTGCTGGTCTACACCCTGTGGCGCAAGGACATCGGCCAACTGCACGCGCCGCGGCTGTCGCACGCACAGCAGTTCTGGGTGGGGCTGGCCACCGGCGCGTGCATCGGCTTCTACGACGGGGTCTTCGGCCCGGGCACCGGCAGCTTCCTGGTGATCGCCTTTGTCGGCCTGTTCGGCTTCAGCTTTCTCGCCGCCTCGGCCTCGGCCAAGCTGGTCAATGTCATCACCAATCTCGCCGCACTGGCCTACTTCATCGGCGCCGGCCACGTGCGCTACGAGATCGCCGCGCCGATGGCCCTGTTCAACGTCGCCGGCAGCCTGACCGGCACGACGCTGGCCATCCGCAAAGGCAGCGCCTTCGTTCGGCGGCTGTTCGTCGGCGTGGTGACGCTGCTGATTCTGCGTTTTGCGTGGGACCTCGGGCTGCGCCCCTGAGCCCCAGGAGCTCAGGCGCGGTCGGCCGGGAACGCCAGCACCGCATCAAGCCGCTGGCAGCCGCTGGCCAGCATCAGCAGGCGGTCGAGTCCCAGCGCCACACCCGCGCAGTCCGGCAGGCCGGCGCGCAGTGCGTCAATCAGGTGCGCGTCGTACGGCGGCACGGTGCGGCCGCGCGCCGTGCGCCAGGCCGTGTCCGCCGCAAAGCGGGCCTCCTGCTCTGCCGCATCCGCCAGTTCATGGAACCCATTGGCCAGCTCGATGCCGTGCCAGAACAGCTCGAAGCGCTCCGCCACCGGCGGCGTCCCAGGGCGCACCCGCGCCAGCGCAGCCTGGCTGGCGGGAAAATCGTAGACGAACTCCGGCGCCTCGCGGCCAAGATGCGGGCCGACGACGTGCGACATCCACAGATCGAGCCACAGATCGACGTCCGCGCACTCGTCGTCGCTGAGTCCTTCCGGAACCCCCAGACCGCGCTGGCGAAAGCGCAACTGCAGCGCCCCCGCATCGAGCGCGAACGGATCGAAGCCGGCGTGGCGCTCGAATGCCTCGCGATAGCTCAGCCGCGTGCTTGCCGCCGGGATTCCGCAATGTGCGATCAGTGCAGCCACTTCGTCCATCAGGCGATGATGGTCGAAGTCCGGACGGTACCACTCCAGCATGGAGAACTCGGGATTGTGGTGGCGTCCCTGCTCGTCCACGCGAAAAACACGCGCGATCTGATAGATCGGACCGCTGCCGGCAGCCAGCAGCCGCTTCATCGCAAACTCCGGCGAGGTCTGCAGCCACAGCGCCGGCGGCGTCCGCGCCGCCGACATGCCCGCCGGCGTGAAGACGCCGAAACTGTCGATGTGACGATCGACGGTGGCATGCCGCGACAGAATCGGCGTTTCGACTTCGAGCACTCCGCGCGCGCCAAAAAACGAACGGACGGAGCCATACAGCTCCGCCCGTGCGTGTAGCGCTTCGAGAGTGGCCGTCGGCCGCCAGGATTCGTGGATCGGCGCCTGCCGATCGTCGCGTCCCGGCTGCCGCGTCATTTACCAGCGCGTGCGAGGTATTCGCCCGTGCGGGTATCGACCTTGATCTTCTCGCCCTGCTGGATGAACAGCGGCACGCGCACCACCGCGCCGGTTTCGAGTTTGGCCGGCTTGCTGCCGCCGGTGGCCGTGTCGCCCTTGAGGCCGGGATCGGTCTCGACGATCGCCAGTTCGACCGTATTGGGCGCGTAAACGACGAGCGGAACTTCGTTCCAGAACGTCACACGCACGGTTTCCTCGCCCTTGAGCCACTGCGCGGCGTCCGCCATCGCTTCCTTGCCGGCCTGGATCTGCTCATACGACTTCGGGTCCATGAAGGTCCAGAACTCGCCGTCGGAATACAGGTACTGCATGTCCCGGTCCTCGACGTCGGCGGCTTCGAGCGTGTCGCCCGACTTGAGGGTCTTTTCGAGCACGCGGCCGGTCTTGAGATTGCGGATCCGGATCGAGTTTGTCGCCTGACCCTTGCCGGGCTTGCGATACTCGTTGTCAATGACGGAGTATGGATCCCCGTCGATCAGGACTTTGGTCCCGGCCTTCATCTCGTTGGTGCTGACAGTTGCCATATCGGTATCGTGCTGGGGTTGGATGCCGCGGCCACGGAGGGCCGGAGCTGTGACAGGACGTCTTAGAATCTGCGCATGATACCGTCACCACATACCCCCCGCCAGCAGGCACCGCTCTGGCAGCACGCGCTGCGCGACGGCTTCAGCCGTCCGGCCGACCTGCTGCAGTTCCTCGAACTCGACCCGCAGCTGCCCGCGCTGGGCGACGCGCCGCTACACGACTTTCCCCTGCGCGTGCCGCGCGGCTTTGCCGAGCGCATGCGCAAGGGCGATGCCAGCGACCCGTTGTTCCTGCAGGTCTGGCCGTCGGCATCCGAAGCCCAGGCCGCCGCCGGCTTCAGCCTCGATGCGGTCGGCGACCTGCGCACGGCCCGCGGCGGCGGTCTGATCCACAAGTACCGCGGCCGCGTGCTGCTGGTCACCACCGGCGCCTGCGCCGTCCACTGCCGCTACTGCTTCCGCCGCCATTTCCCCTACAGCGACCACCTCGCGGTGCGCGACCACTGGCGGGAGGCGCTGGCCACCATCGCCGCAGACGACTCGATCCACGAAGTGATCCTGTCCGGCGGCGATCCGCTGTCGCTGTCCGACGACAAACTGGCGGAACTCGCCCAGGCCCTGGACGAGATTCCGCACCTGCGCCGGCTGCGCATTCACACGCGCCAGCCGATCGTGCTGCCGGAGCGCATCGACGAGCGGCTGCTGGCGTGGCTCGGTCGCGGGCGGCTGTCCAAGGTGCTGGTGCTGCATGCCAACCACGCCAACGAGCTCGACGACCAGGTCGCGCAGGCGCTGCTGCCGCTGCGCGCACTGGGCATTCCGCTGCTGAACCAGTCCGTGCTTCTGCGCGGCGTCAACGACAGTGCCGACACGCTGGCGCGCCTGTCGGAGCGGCTGTCCGAATGCGGGATCCTCCCGTACTATGTGCACCTGCTTGATCGAGTGCAGGGCACGGCTCATTTCGAGGTGAGTGAACACGGCGCCCAGGGGCTGATGCGCGAGCTGGCCGCACGCCTTCCGGGATACCTGGTCCCTCGGCTGGTTCGCGAACAGCCGGGTGCAATGTCGAAGACGCCGATCGCATGGTAGCCACAGCGGAAAACGTCCGGAACAGCGTCGCCACCAGCCTGGCGCCAAGCCAGGTTGTGCTGGTGCTCGCGTCCTCGGAGAGCGTCGCCAAGCGCATCGAAAGCTACCTGCGCAACGCCGGACATCCGGTGCGCTGCGCCTGGGCCACCGACCTCGAGGATGTCGAGGATGCGCTGCGCAGCGGCACCCCGGATCTCCTGATCAGCTCGGAAGGGCTCGCCGCCGCGCCGATCAAGGACGTGGTCGAACTCGGCCGTCGGCTGATGCCGGATCTGCCGCTTTTGGTGCTCAACCCGCAGTTCACGCCCGAAGAAACGGTCGCCGCGCTGGCCGCCGGTGCCAGCGACCACGTTTCGGATGAAGACCTGCGTCACATGCGCCACCTCGAACTGGTGGTGATCCGCGAAATCGGCCGCCATCGGCAGCTACGCGAACTGCGCAGCACGCGGCAGCGGCTGGCGGACTTCGAATCGCGCCACCAGCAGCTCATCGCCGGCACCAATGATGCCGTTGCACACATCCAGGAAGGCATCCTGTCGCAGGTCAATCCGGCCTTTGCGCAGCTGCTGGGCTACACCGACACCGGCGAGCTCAATGCCGCGCCGCTGATGGATCTGGTGGCCCCCGACCACCAGCCGAAGGTCAAGGAACATCTGAAGCTGCTGCTGCGCGGCAAAAACGAAGGCAAGCTGCTCGAATGCTGCCTGCTGCACAAGGACGGCCGTCGGGTGGCGATCAATGCCCGCCTGACGCTGAGCCTGGTCGACGGCGAGCACCTGATCGAGATGCTGATCCGCGCCGAAGCCGCGCCGGCGGCAGTCCCGGCCGCCGCCGTCACCGCGCCGGCAAGCGACCGCCTGGCCTTCTTCGACGCCCTGGCGGCGGCAATTGCCGGCGCCGGTGCGCAAAAAGAGCAGCGCGCCGCCGTTCTGTTCGCCATCGACGATTTCGCCGGCACCGAAGACCGCCTGGGCCTGCACGACGCCGCCGAGGCAGTGCTGCGCTGCCGCCAGTGGCT
>JBFHQK010000019.1:0-19618 GCA_041592255.1 Fontimonas sp. | reverse complement strand
GCGACTTCATGGTGGTGCACTTCGACCGCCATGCCGACCGATTCGAGCGTCGCGCACATCGCCGAGCGCACATCCTGCAGCGCGTCGACCGGCGGCACCGGGAAGTAGCCGCCCTTGACGCCCGGACGGTGGCCGATGTTGCCCTGCTCGTAGGCGCGGCCGGAGTTCCACGCCGCGTTCTCGGCGTCGATCTCGACGAAGCTGCCCTTCATGCTGGCTTCCCAGCGCACCGAGTCGAAAACGAAGAATTCGTTCTCGGGGCCGAAATACGCCGTGTCGGCAATGCCGGTGGACTTGAGGTAGGCCTCGGCGCGGTGCGCCAGCGAGCGCGGATCGCGGGTATAGCCCTCGCCCGTCGACGGCTCGATGACGTCGCAGGTCAGCACCAGCGTGCTGTCCTCGAAGAACGGATCGACGAAGGCGGTGCTCGCATCCGGCATCAGGATCATGTCGGACTCGTTGATGCCCTTCCAGCCGGCGATCGACGAACCGTCGAACATCTTGCCGTGGCTGAAGGTCTCGTCGTCGACCGTGTGCGCAGGAACAGTCACGTGCTGCTCCTTGCCACGCGTGTCGCAGAAGCGGAAGTCGACGAACTTGACCTCCTGCTCCTTGATCATCTTGAGTACATCATTACCCGACATGGGTCTCTCCTAAGGGACGGTGATGGGTTCGCTGCGGGCCACCCCGCTGGGCGTGCGCCAAAATGAAGCACGAATCATGCCACGGTCTGGGGACGGGGCAGGCGGCAGAAGTGGGGCGGCTATCCTACCGAAGATTCACCCCGCCCATCCGCGCCGCAGATGCCGCGCAGCGCGTCGCGGTAGGCCGGCGCCAGATCCACATGGCTGGCCACCGTCATGCCCAGATCGCGCAGCCGCCCGTCGTGCAGGCCATAGACCCAGCCATGCACATTGAGCGCCTGCCCGCGCGCCCAGGCGTCCTCGACCACCATGGTCTGGCAGACGTGCAGCACCTGCTCGACGATGTTGAGCTCGCACAGCCGGTCCAGCCGCGCGCGCTCGTCGGCAACGGCGTCGAGCTGCGGGCGGAAGCGGTCGGCCACATCGCGGATATGGCGCAGCCAGCTGTCGGCGATGCCCAGGCGCCGCTGATGCATCGCCGCATGCACCCCCGAACAGCCGTAGTGCCCGACCACCATGATGTGCCGCACCTGCAGCACCTCGACCGCAAACTGCATCACCGACAGGCAGTTGAAATCAGTGTGCACGACGACGTTGGCGATGTTGCGGTGCACGAACACCTCGCCCGGCGGCAGGCCGAGGATCTGGTTGGCCGGCACGCGCGAGTCGGCGCAGCCGATCCACAGGTACTGCGGCCGCTGCCCGTGCGCGAGGCGCTTGAAGTAGTCCGGATCGGCCTCGACCTGGGCCTGCGCCCAGGCGGCGTTGTTGTCGAACAGCGGCTGCAGAGTTCTCATGGCGACGCGACTATACCGGGCGCCCGCGGCGGCCGGGGAACGGCGGCCGATTGCTATACTCGCGCCCCCTTCACAGCAGCCTCGCAATGACGTTCCAGGATCTGATCCTCAAGCTTCAGGCGTTCTGGGCCGGCCACGGCTGCGTGATCGTGCAGCCGATGGACATGGAGATGGGCGCCGGCACCTTCCACTGGTCCACCTTCCTGCGCGCGATCGGCCCCGAACCGTGGAACAGCGCCTACGTGCAGCCGTCGCGGCGGCCCACCGACGGGCGCTACGGCGAGAACCCGAACCGGCTGCAGCACTACTATCAGTTCCAGGTGCTGATGAAGCCCTCGCCGCCCAACATCCAGCAGCTGTACCTGGACTCGCTGCAGATGCTGGGCTTCGACCCGCTGACGCACGACATCCGCTTCGTCGAGGACAACTGGGAATCGCCGACGCTGGGCGCCTGGGGCCTGGGCTGGGAAGTCTGGCTCAATGGCATGGAAGTCACGCAGTTCACCTACTTCCAGCAGGTCGGCGGGCTCGAATGCCGGCCGGTCGCCGGCGAGATCACCTACGGCCTCGAACGCCTGGCGATGTACATCCAGAAAAAGGAGAGCGTGTTCGACCTGGTCTGGTCCGACACCGGCGGGCGCATCGTCACCTACGGCGATGTCTACCACCAGAACGAAGTCGAGCAGAGCGCGTACAACTTCGAGCACGCCGACACCGCCGCGCTGTTCGAGCGCTTCAACAAGGCCGAAGCCGAGTGCCAGCATCTGCTCGGCCTGGAGACGCCGCTGCCGCTGCCGGCCTACGAGCGCACGATCCAGGCCAGCCACGCCTTCAACCTGCTCGACGCCCGCGGCGCGATCTCGGTGACCGAGCGCCAGGCCTACATCCTGCGCGTGCGCACCCTGGCGCGCGGCTGCGCCGAGGCCTATTACAAGGCGCGCGAGGCGCTGGGGTTCCCGATGCTCGGAGCGCAGCGGAAGGCGGCGTGACGCCCCCGTCCCCGTTCGCGCCGGCCTTCTGAGCGGATGCGCCCGCACAGCCCCGACGAACGTCTCGGCGATTGGTTCGTTCACGGCATTGCGCCGGAGGACGTCACCGCGCTGCGGCCGCTGACGCAGGCGCGTGCGTCGATCCAGGCGCTGATGACCCTGTTCCACGGCACCGAGGACGCGGTGCTGATCCGCTTGCTGGTGCTGCGGGAGCTCGGCGCGCGGGCCGGAGAACCGTGGTTCTCGGCATCCGAGCTGCGCCAGCAGTTTCCCTATCTGGACGAGTCCAAGCTCGAAAATCTGATCGGCCGCCTGCGCGTCAACGGCATCCTCGCGTGGGATCCCGAGACTTCGCGCTACCGTGTCAGTCCGGCGGGACGCATGCTGATCGCCGCGTTCTCGTCGCTGCTCAAATTCGACGACGACGGCGGCGAACTTGGCTTTCTCGCCGGCCAGCTCGCGGCCGGTGGGGCGGTGGGCGGCGTCGCCGCCGAAGACCTGCAGCATCTGCTGGCACGGCTCACCGAACTCAAGGACGAATTCGAGCGCGCGATTCTGTCCGGCTCGGAGGCGCGCATCCGCGACGCCGCGCGCCGACTCGACAAGGTCTGGCCGCTGATCGACAAGGGCAGCGCGGTGCTGCGCGCAATCACCGAGACGGCCGACCTCGACGGCCCCGCACATCGCATTGCACAACGCGTCGGGCAGGTGCAGAGCGAGCTGCTGCGGATGAGCGGATCGTTCCAGCGGGCGCTGTCGCAGCTCGAAAGCCAGAAGGTGCACCTGGGCGCGACGGGCCTGTCGTCCGCCGATATCGCCGCCTGGCTGCGCAGCCGCAACCAGTCCCAGCTCGCCGCACTGCTCGCCGATGCGGTGGCGCCGACCCCGTCGTTCGCGTTCGTGCTGGGCGACATCGCACTCGACGTCGCCGAATTCGAGCTGATCGACAAGACCCGGCCGGAGCGACTCGACACCCCGCTGCCGGTTGCGCATGAAGCCGCCGTCGACGCCGCCGCCGAAAGCGCCGCGCCTGACTACGCCGAGCTCGAGCGCTGGCGCGACGACCTGCGCGTCGCGCCCGACGGCTGGCCGCTCGAACAGGCATTGCCGCTGCGCGACTACGAGCTGACCAGCTACCGCCTGTCACTGCTGTCGCTGCTCGGTGACAGCGAGTCGGCGGCGCTCGAAGGGCCGGTTGCCGATCTCGCGCGGCTGGCACGCCGCCCCGAATGGAGCGGCCGCGCCGTTGCGGTCGGACGCGACGGCGTCGAGGAAATCAGCGCGGGCCGCCTGTGCCACGCGGAGGGCAAGAATGGAAACTGAGCTGCAGACCCTGATCGCGCGGCTGTCTGCGCATCGCGTGCTACCGCGCAAGGACGCGCTGGTGCGACGCGCGCTGACCGACGAGCTGTTCTACAAGGCCCTCGCCGAGCGTCTCGCCGCCTGCGGCCTCGAACTGGTCGAGCATCCGTATGCGGATCATGTCTGCCTGCGCATCCGCCGCGCGCTGGAGCAGCCGGTGTTCGGCGCCGAGGATCGCTGGCTGCCCGACAACCTCGATCTCAAGCGCGACCAGATGGCCCTGCTGGTGGTGCTGTGGGCGCTGCTGATCCTGCCCAAGCGCAGCCGCCAGATCGAGCGCAAGACGCAGATCTCGACCCAGCGCCAGTCGGAGATGTTTGCCGCCGACAAGCCGCTGCCGAGCGCGGCGGAGCTCGACATCTCGATCGCCGAAGCGACGCTGCTTGCCGATTTCGGCGAACGCCTCGGCGGGCGCACCCGGATCAAGAACTTCGGCCTCCCGGTGCTGTCGCGTCTGGGCTTCATCGAGCGCCGCGATGGCCGCATTCACGAGGGGCCGCTGCTCGATCTGGTGCTCGACTACAACCGCATGGCACGGCGCGTGCTCGACGGCGCACTCGCCGACCTCTTCGGCGAACCGGTCGGCGACGCCCCCGATGCGCCCACCGACGAGATCGCGCACACCGATACCGAAGCCACGGACGAGGAAGACGCCAATGTTCAGCATTGAGCGCCTGGAGCTGGTGCACTGGGACTGGTGGGAACGCTTCACCGTCCCGCTCGACGCCGGCATCGTCACCATCGTCGGTCCCAACGGCTCCGGCAAGACGACGCTGCTCGACGCGCTGCGCACCGTGCTGGCCATCGATTGCTCCGCCGGCCGCGACTACAAGCGCTACGTGCGCCGCGCCGATCGGCCGTACGCGTGGTTACGCATGGTCGTGGCCAACACGCGCAACGCCCGCGGCCAGCTCGCGTTCTGGCCGCAGACGACGCCCAAGGTCACGCTGTTCTGCCGCATCCGCAAGAAGGGCGGCGACTGGGAACGCAGCTACGGCATCGGCGGCGGCGACGTCCCGGTCGAACGCGCCGAAGAGGCCGACGCGGTCACCTGGATCGGCGTGCGTCAGTACGCCGCGCAGCTCGAAGGCGCCGGGCTGACACGCGCGATCAAGCGCGTGCTCGCACTCGACCAGGGCCACACCGACAAGCTCTGCGAATACTCCGGCCGGCAGCTGCTCGATCTCGTGTTCGACGTCTTCGGTGACCGCGAGGTGCTGGACAACTACCAGGCCGCGCGCGAGGAGCAGAACGCCGTCGCGCGCGAGCTTGACGAGCTCAAGGTCCAGCTCGCGCACCTGCACACCAAGCTGCAGGCCGCCGAAGCGGACGTGAACTCGTACAACGACTTCCAGCGTCTGAACGCCGAGCTTGCCGATCTGGTCGGCCAGTGGCTGCCGCGCGCACAGCTCGCCGAACTCGCCGACACGCTGCGCGGCGGCCGCAGCCAGTTGCTCGGCAAGCGCCGCGAGCTCCAGGACTCTGCGCGCCGGCTCGATGCGCAGCGCGCGGAACTGGCGCAGCTGAGCAGCGCCCTCGACGCGGTGCGAAGCGATGAAACCCAGGCGCACGCCGAGTTGCAGACGCTGCAGAAAGCGGAAAAGCCGGTCGACCAGGCCCTGGGTGCCGCGGCCGCCACACTGGATCAGCGCCGGGCACTGGTCGAGCGCGTCGCCGCGCAGTCCGCCGACTTCGACGCCGATGCCGCGACCCGGGAAGTGGAGCGCCTGCGCCGCAAGTCGTACGCCCTCGAACAGCAGATCGCGACGCTCGACAGCGAGCGCGAGGAGCTGACCGCACGCCTGGCCGCGCTGGACGCCGGTCGCCGGCCGATGCCGGCGGAAGTCACCGCGTTCCGCGCCGAGCTCGATCGGGCGGGCATCCGCCATGCCGGTCTGTCGGAAATTGTCGAGATCATCGACGAACGCTGGCAGGACGCGATCGAGGCCGTGCTTGCCGGCCTGCGCCATCTGATTCTGCTGCACGACCCGGCGGACCGCGCGGCAGCGTGGCGGCTCGGCGAGCAACACCGTTTCCGTCATTACATCGTGCCCGACCGCGCGCCGGTCGACGCGGTGCGCGCCGGCTCGCTGCTCGAATGCCTGCGCTTTTCCGCCGATCCGCCGCTGTGGCTCGCGCGCCTGCTCAACGACATCCGCCGCGTCGAAACGGCCGACGAGGGCGCGCAGCTGCCCGAGACACAGGCCTGGATCACCCCGCGCGGCTACCAGCGCGAACGCCGCGGCGCCCGCGACATCAGCGTCCGCGACTGCCACTTCGGCGCCCGCGCCGCAGCGCAGTCGCGCGCACGACTTGCCGCCGTCGAGCACGACAGCACCGCCCTGCGCGACGAGCTGGTCGGTCATGCGCGCCGCATCGGCGTGCTGCAGTCACGCCTAGCCGGCGTCGATGCCGCGCACGAACTGTCCGCGCGCGAACCCGAGTTCGAACGCGCGCAGGCCGAGCACGCGCGGTTGTCGGCGCAGGCGGCACAGATCGCCGCGCAGCGCGAAGCCGCGGCCCAGCGCTACTACACCGCAACGCAGAAGCGCGGACCGCTCGAGCGCGATCAGGCACTGGCCGAGAACGCGGTACGCCACGGCGAACAGCGCGCCCAGCAGTTGCACGCCGAAGTCGCTGGCGCGCGGCGCAGCTACGTCGACGCCGCACTGGCGTGGCGTGCGCTGCGCGCGCACAAGGATCCGCGCTGGTACCGTCCCGCCGGACTCGCCGAGACGCGCGCACGCTACGAGTCCGCGCGGCTGATCGAACACGAGATCGAACGCCTCGACCGGCGCAAGCAGGAAAGCCGCTTCGTCACCGACGCGCAGTGCCTGCTGGTACGCGACAAGCTGCGTGCCGACCACGACCAGCTGGAGGTCCGCATCGAGCAGCAGGGCGCGCACCTCGAGCGCGCACGCAGCGCAACCGAGCGCGCGCGCGGCGATTACATCGGCGTGCTGCGGGCGACGATGCGCCGCTACGCGCGCAACCTCGAAAAGCTCGGCGCGCTCGCCGGCATCCATGTCGAGGTGAAGTACCCGAACCTCGCCAACGACGACCTGTCGCTGACGCAGGCGGCGCTCGAAGTGCAGTTCGACTTCGACCAGAAAGGCTTGATCGGCCTCAACGACGGCGAAGCCTCCGGCGGCCAGCAGGTGATGAAGTCGATGATCCTGCTGGTGGGCCTGATGATGGAAGACGAAGGCGGCGGTGGCGGTTTCGTGTTCATCGACGAGCCGTTCGCGCACCTCGATATCTTCAACATCGACAAGGTCGGCGCGTTCCTGCAGGCGACGCGCGCGCAATACATCGTGACGACGCCGAACACGCACAACGTCAACGTGTTCAAGCCGTCGGACCTGACGCTGCTGACGCAGAAGCGCCGCGGCGGCGAGACCTTCGCCCCGCCAGTGGCGTTCCTGCGGCGCGCGCGTGCCGATGGACGACTGGTCGGCGCCTGACGCGCGCGGGGTTTGCACGCAGACGCTCGACGTCGGCGCGCGTGCGACGCTGCGCGGCCGGCGTCGGCGACGCAGCGTCCGTCGCGTGGACGATGCGGCTGCGACCTGGCCCGCGGACTGGCGCGACCTCGCGCGCGACTGGTTCAGCAGCGGCGCCCGCCTGCGCTGGGACAGCCTGCTCAAACGCGCCGGCCCAACGCGGGTCGCCACCGCAGCCGAACTGCTCGATGCGCTGCTCGTTGCCGGCTGGATCGTGCTCGACGAACGGCGCGAGCCCGGCGGCCGCTGGCGGCCGCTGCAGGTCGAAGTGCTCGCGCTCGAAGCGTCACGCGAGGCCCTCGGTCTGCCGAACCGCGAACGGCTCGCCGCCGACTGGGCGCAGGCCCGAAACCTGCCGCTGACGGACCCCGCGCTGGCCGCAGCAGCCGCGCAACTCGACGCGCTGGCGCCGGCATTGGCGCTGCGCCGCCAGCGCTGGCTGCTCGCGCTGGATCGCTGGCAGGCCGGCCGCTGCAGCGGTACGCGGCGTGACTTCGCGTACTTTGCGAGCGGCCACACCAAGGGCATTGCCGACGCAGACTGGGCCTGGCTCGACACCGCGCTCGCGCTGGACTCCTTCGGCATCGACCCGCACACACCGCTGCTGCTCGTGCGCGGCGCGCTGAGCCTGCTGTTCGACGCCGGGCGTATCGATCTCGCGACGATGCCGGACTTCGCCGGCATCACGCCGGCGACGCTCGTTGCCTGCCGTGCGGTCGCGGGCACGATCACGCACTACCGGTTGATTGAGAACCGCACGAGCTTCGAGCATGCCTGCCGGGCGCCGGCGCACACCGAGGCGCTGATCTGGCTGCCCGGCAATCCGCCTCAGTGGTGGCGCGATGCGATATCGCGGCTGCTGGCATTGCATCCCGCTAAGGCGCTGATCGAAGCCGACCCCGACCCTGCCGGCATCGCGATTGCCTGCTCGGCCGGGCGGCTCTGGGCCGAAAAGGGCCTGCGCTGGGAGCCGGCCAACATGGACCCCGCCGCGCTCGATCGACTGCCGCAGACGCAGGCACTGACCGCAGCCGATCATGCCGAACTCGAGCGCCTGCTCGCGGCTCACTTACCGCCGGCCCTGCACGTGCTCGCACAGGTGTTGCGCGAGCGCGGCATCAAGGGCGAGCAGGAGGGGCTGCGCGCACCCGGAGGTTCATAACGCCGCGCCGGCTCGATCGGGTTTCTGGCGCCCCACGGCGTCGGCAGCGCCGGAAATGCCCGGCGTGTGGGCACAGCAGCCGCCGGTGCGCTCCGGCGGCTGCTCTTCATCGGCATCGCGCCGCGACGCTCACGCCAGATCGAAGCGATCCGCGTTCATCACCTTGGCCCAGGCGGCGACGAAGTCGCGCACGAACTTCTCGCGGCCGTCGTCCTGCGCGTAGACCTCGGCGTAGGCGCGCAGGATCGAGTTCGATCCGAACACCAGATCGACGCGCGTGGCCGTCCACTTCGCCTTGCCGGTCTTGCGGTCGCGGAGCTCGTAGACGTTCCGGCCGGTCGGCACCCAGGTGTAGGCCATGTCCGTCAGGTGGACGAAGAAGTCGTTGGTCAGCGCGCCGACGCGATCGGTGAACACGCCGTGCGTGCTGCCGCCGTGGTTGGTACCGAGCACGCGCAGGCCGCCGACCAGCACCGTCATCTCCGGCGCGGTCAGGCCCATCAGCTGGGTGCGGTCGAGCAGCAGTTCCTCGGCGCTCACCGCGTAGTCCTGCTTGAGCCAGTTGCGATAGCCGTCAGCCAGCGGTTCCAGTACCTCGAATGATTCGACGTCGGTTTGTGCCTGGCTGGCATCGCCGCGACCCGGCGCGAACGGCACGCTGACATCGAAGCCCGCGGCCTTGGCCGCCTGCTCGATGCCGAGGGTGCCGGCGAGCACGATGACGTCGGCGAGGCTGGCGCCACTGGCCTGGGCGATCGGTTCGAGCACGCCCAGCACCTTGGTCAGCCGCGCCGGTTCGTTGCCGGCCCAGTCCTTCTGCGGCGCCAGGCGGATGCGTGCGCCGTTGGCGCCGCCGCGGAAGTCCGAGCCGCGGAACGTGCGCGCGCTGTCCCAGGCAGTAGCGACCATGTCGCCGACCGACAGCCCGCTGGCGGCGATCTTCGCCTTGACCGCGGCGACGTCGTAGTCCTTCTTGCCGGCCGGCACCGGGTCCTGCCAGATCAGGTCCTCCTTCGGCACCTCGGGTCCGAGGTAGCGCGCCCTGGGTCCCATGTCGCGGTGCGTGAGCTTGAACCAGGCGCGCGCGAACGCGTCGTCGAAGGCCTTCGGGTCCCGGCGGAAGCGCTCGGCGATCTTGCGGTACGCGGGATCGACCTTCAGCGCCATGTCGGCGTCGGTCATGATCGGCATGCGGCGGATCGACGGGTCCTCGACGTCGACCGGCATGTCCGCCTCGGCGATGCCGACCGGCTGCCACTGCCAGGCGCCGGCGGGGCTCTTCTGCAGCGCCCACTCGTGCTTGAACAGCATCTCGAAGTAGCCGTGGTCCCAGCGCGTCGGGTGCGTCGTCCAGGCGCCTTCGAGGCCGCTGGTGACGGCGTCGCGGCCGATGCCGCGGGTCTTGTGATTGTTCCAGCCCAGGCCTTGTTCTTCGATCTCCGCGCCCTCCGGCGCCGGCCCCAGGTTGGCCGCGCTGCCGTTGCCGTGCGCCTTGCCGACGGTGTGGCCGCCGGCGGTCAGTGCGACGGTCTCCTCGTCGTTCATCGCCATGCGGCCGAAGGTCACGCGCATGTCCGTGGCGGTGTTGAGCGGATCGGGCTGGCCGTCGACGCCCTCGGGGTTGACGTAGATCAGGCCCATCATCACCGCGGCGAGCGGATTTTCGAGCGAGTCGCGATCACCCGAGTAGCGGCTGTTGGCATTGGCGGTCGGTGCCAGCCATTCCTGCTCCGCACCCCAGTAGGTGTCCTTTTCCGGATGCCAGATGTCCTCGCGGCCGAAACCGAAGCCGAAGGTCTTGAAGCCCATCGACTCGTAGGCGACGTTGCCGGCCAGGATGATCAGGTCGGCCCAGCTGAGCGTGTTGCCGTACTTCTTCTTGATCGGCCACAGCAGCCGGCGCGCCTTGTCGAGGTTGCCGTTGTCCGGCCACGAGTTCAGCGGCGCGAAGCGCTGGTTGCCGGTGCCGGCGCCGCCGCGGCCGTCGGCGACGCGGTACGAGCCCGCCGCGTGCCAGGCCATGCGGATCATCAGGCCGCCGTAGTGGCCCCAGTCCGCCGGCCACCAGTCCTGGCTGTCGGTCATCAGGGCATGTAGATCCTTCTTTAACGCATCAACATCGAGTTTCTTCAGTTCTTCGCGGTAATTGAAATCCGCGCCCAGCGGATCGGTCTTGCGGTCGTGCTGGTGGAGGATGTCGAGGTTGAGCGTCTTGGGCCACCACGCCGTGTTCGACTGCGCCGACGCCGTGGCGCCGCCGTGCATCACCGGGCACTTGCCGGTGCCTGCCTGGGTTGTACTGGTCATCGCGATCTCCTCTTCAATGGGCTCGGCGGTTGATGCAACCGGGTCGCAGCCGGGCGTCGCGGTCCTGTCAGGTGAACACAGGCGGCGGACGGCGGCGGCACGGCACCGCACGCTCGGGCGCTGCGGTGGCGGTAAACCCATGCTGCCGGTCAGTGGACAATAAATACAATTGATTGTTGTTCATGAGTCGATAGGTTTCTGCAAACCGCGGCACCCGATCGAGCCGCCGTCATTGGCCAAAAGCCCAACGATCCCGGAGAATTGCGCGCTCTTTTGCCGATGCCTGCGAACCTGGACCATGTCCCGCGACCTGCTGCTCGAACTGGGCACTGAAGACCTCCCCGCCCGTTTCGTCCTTCCCCTGAGCGAGGCCCTGCGGCAGGGTCTGACCGAAGGCCTGCACAAGCGCGGCGTCGCGCACGGCGCGGCGCGCAGCTTCGCCACCCCGCGACGCATCGCGGTGCTGATCGAAGGCGTGATTGCGCAACAGCCGGAACAGCGCGTGGAACGCCTCGGCCCGGCACTCAAGGCCGCCATCAAGGACGGACAGCCCACACCCGCGGCGCTGGGCTTTGCCAAGTCCTGCGGCGTGGCGTTTGAGGCCCTGGGCGAGAAGGACGGCAAGCTGCACTTCGTCAAGCTGGCGCCCGGCCGCGCGACCGCCGAACTGCTGCCGGAGATCTTCGACGAGACCCTCAAGCAGATGGACGAGCTGGTGCCCAAGCGCATGCGCTGGGGCACCAGCGACGACACCTTCGTGCGGCCGCTGCAGTGGCTGGTGTGCCTGCTCGGCGACACCGTCGTCCCGCTGCAGCGCTTCGGCCTGACCGCGGGCGCCCGCACCTACGGCCACCGCTTCCATGCGCCGGCGGCGATTGTGCTGGAGGCCCCCGACCGCTACGAAAGCGCGCTGCGCGAAGCCTGCGTCTGGGCCGATGTCGCCACCCGCCGCGGCGAGATCCGCCGCCAGATCGAAAGCGAGGCGGCGCGGCTGGGCGGTCATGCGCGCATTTCCGCCGACCTGCTCGACGAGGTCACCGCCCTGGTCGAGTGGCCGGTGGCGATCAGCGGTCATTTCGAGCCGCGCTTCCTCGAACTGCCACCGGAAGTGATCGTCGCCACGGTCGAGACCAATCAGCGCTATTTCACCGTCTTCCGCGACGCCGCGCAGACCGAACTGACCAATGCCTTCATCACCGTGGCCAACATCGCCTCGCGCGACGTCGGCCAGGTGATTGCCGGCAACGAGCGCGTGGTGCGTCCGCGACTGACCGATGCGCTGTTTTTCTGGCAGCAGGACCTGCGCCAGCCGCTGGAAGCCTACGGCACCAAGCTTTCGGCGGTGACCTTCCAGAAGGAGCTGGGCAGCGTCGGCGACAAGGTCGGGCGCGTGCGCCATCTCGCCACCGCGATCGCCGCGGCGCTGCGCGCCGACGGCGGGCTGGCCGAGCGCGCCGCGGCGCTGTGCAAGAACGACCTGGTCACGCGCATGGTCTACGAGTTCCCGGAGCTGCAGGGCCTGATGGGCGGCTACTACGCCGCCCGCTCCGGCGAGCCGGCGGCCGTGGCCGCGGCGGTGCGCGAGCATTACCTGCCGACCCAGCAGGGCACGCCGATCCCGTCGACCGCCGAAGGCCGCATCATCGCGCTGGCCGACAAGCTCGACACGCTCGCCGGCATTTTCGCCATCGGCCAGAAGCCCAGCGCCAGCAAGGATCCGTTTGCGCTGCGCCGCGCCGCACTGGGCGTGCTGCGCATCTGCCTGGAAGCCGAGCTGGCACTGGACCTGCGCGGGCTGCTGCGCGCCGCGCTCGATCTGCAGCCGGCCGGCGAGCGCAGCGAGGCGATGCTCGCCGAGCTGCTCGATTTCGTCTTCGAGCGGCTGCGCGCCTGGCTGGTGGGCCAGGTCGTTGACGGCCGCGAGATCAGCGTCGAGATGTTCGAAGCGGTGCGGGCGATGAACGTCACCGCGCCGCTGGATTTCCAGCATCGGCTGCTGGCGGTGCATGCGTTCGTCGCCGAGCCCGCGGCGCCCAATCTGGCGGCGGCGAACAAGCGCATCCGCAACCTCCTGCGCCAGGCCGGCGGCGCCGGCGGCGACATCGAGCCCGCGCGCTTCGAGCATGCCGCCGAGCACGCGCTGTTTGCAAAGCTGGGCGAACTCGAGTCGCTCAACGCGCGCACCGCCGACTACCGCACGGCCCTGGTGAACCTCGCCGCGCTGCGCGAACCCGTCGATGCGTTTTTCGATCAGGTGATGGTCAACGTCGAGGATGCCGGCGTGCGGGCCAACCGCCTGGCCCTGCTCGCGCGGCTGGATCAGTTGTGCCGCTCGGTAGCGGACATCGCCCTGCTGCCAGGCTGAGGTTGTCGCGTCCGCGCCGCGCACCTAGAGTGACGCGATGAAGATCGTGATTCTCGACCGCGAGGGGTGAGCCGGAGCAGTCGTGAAGCGACGCTTCACGCCGGCGAACGCCCGGCCATGGAGGGCAGGGCCGGACGCAGCGCCACGGACGGCAACGGAGTGTGCAGATGAAGATCGTGATTCTCGACCGCGATGGCGTCATCAACCAGGACTCGCCGGACTACATCAAGTCGGTGGCCGAATGGCATCCGATTCCCGGCAGCCTGGAGGCGATCGCCAAGCTGTGCCAGGCCGGCTTTCGCGTCTTCGTCGCGACGAATCAGTCCGGGCTGGGCCAGAAGCTGTTCGACTACGATGCCTTCTGCGCGATGAACGATCGCCTGCAGCATCTGCTCGCTGAACTCGGCGGCCGCATCGACGGCATCGCCTTCGCCCCCGATCACCCGGCCGCGGCGACGGCCAAGCGCAAGCCCGAGCCGGGGATGATTCTGGATCTGGCGCGCCGTCTCAACGTCAGCGCCGAGCTGATTCCGGTGGTCGGCGATTCCTGGCGCGACGTGCAGGCCGCGCGTGCGGCCCAGGCCCGGCCGGTGCTGGTGCGCACCGGCAACGGCCGGCGCACCGAAGCCGAACACCGCACCGAACTGCGCGGCGTGGCGATCTACGACGATCTGGCGGCGTTCGCCAGCGCGCTGATCGCCGCCCAGCACGCACTGCCGCCGATGGCGCCGGTCAGCGCTTAGCCGCCGCCGCTCAGCGCCCGCAGAGCGCGTAGTCTTCGCGCCGGCGCTCGATTTCGATCCCCACCGCCTTGACCCCCGCCACCGCGCCGGGCTTGGCGATCGACAGCCGCAGACTGCGGATCGGAAAGTCGTCGAACAGCACGCGGGCGGTGCGCTCGGCCAGGGTCTCCAGCAGCGCCGGCTGGGTTTCGCGCGCGATCCGGGCCACCGCCTCGGCCACCGCCGCGTAGTCGACCGCATCGCGGACGCGGTCGCTGCTGGCGGCGTCGCGCGCATCGATGCCCAGGTCCAGATCCAGCAGCAGCGGCCGCGCGAGCTGGCGCTCCCAGCTGTGCACGCCGATGATGGTTTCGACTTCGAGCCCGCGAATGAAGATCTTGTCCATGTGGTGTCGTGATCCAGCCTGAAGTCAGGCGGCGTGCTGCGGCGCCTTGAGGTCGCCCAGCGTCCAGCGCGGCGTGGTGAACAGCGGACCGCCCGGCGCGGTGCCGTCGGCGCGGCGCACCCAGCCGGTGTAGGCGATCATCGCCGCATTGTCGGTGCAAAACTCGTGGCGCGGAAAGAACAGGCCGACGCCGTGACGCTGCGCGAAGACGCCGAGTTTGTCGCGCAGGCGGCGGTTGGCGCCGACCCCGCCGGCCACCACCAGCCGCTGCAGCCCGGCCGCGTCGAGCGCGCGGCCGACCTTGATCACCAGCGTGTCGGCAACCGCCTCCTGGAACGCATAGGCCAGATCGGCCTTGTCCTGGTCGCTGGCCGCGGGCGGCAGCGCGGTCAGCACGGCGGTCTTGAGGCCACTGAAGCTGAAATCGAGCCCCGGTCGGTCGGTCATCGGCCGCGGGAAACGAAACACGCCGTCGCGCCCGCGCTCGGCCAGCTGCGCCAGATGCGGCCCGCCAGGATACGGCAGCCCGAGCAGCTTGGCGGTCTTGTCGAAGGCCTCGCCCACGGCGTCGTCGAGGCTTTCGCCAAGCAGCGTGTAGTCGCCGTAGCCGCGCACCGCGACCAGCAGCGTGTGCCCGCCCGAGACCAGCAGCGCGAGGAACGGAAACGCCGGCACCGCGGCTTCCAGCATCGGCGCCAGCAGGTGCGCCTCCATGTGATGCACCGGGATCAGCGGACAGTCGAGCGCACTCGCCAGGCCCGCCGCCACCGACGCGCCCACCATCAAGGCGCCAATCAAACCGGGGCCGGCCGTATAGGCCACGCCGCCCAGCTCGGCGGGCGCCACGCCGGAGCGCTCGAGTGTCGCGCGCACCAGCGCGCTGATGCGCTGCACGTGATCGCGCGAGGCCAGCTCCGGCACCACGCCCCCATACTCGGCGTGCAGCCGCACCTGACTGTGGAGCTGATGGGACAATAAGCCGCGCGTACCGCAGTAAACGGCGGCGGCGGTTTCATCGCAGGAGGTCTCGATGCCGAGAATCGGCCCGGTACGGGGCGCGGGCGGCGGCGGGGGGCGGGGCATGGCCGGTATTGTAGCCGGCGGACCGGCACCGATTGCATCGGCCGCGCGGTCCGGCTAGAATCGCGGCCCTTTTGCGGGCCTTTGGGCCCTACGTCCGTTCAAGAGCGAGTAAGTCTCTATGCCTTCTGTCCGCGTTCGTGAGAACGAGCCCTTCGAGGTGGCGGTCCGCCGTTTCAAGCGTACCTGCGAAAAGGCCGGTGTGCTGACCGATCTCCGCAAGCACGAGTACTTCGAAAAGCCGAGCCAGGAACGCAAGCGCAAGCGCGCCGCCGCGGTCAAGCGGCAGGCGAAGAAGGTGCAGCGCGAATCGAACCGGCGCATCCGGCTGTTCTGATCGCATCCATCGCGCGCCGTCCGGCGCCCGACGTGCAGCGAACGCGGCCCCCCGGCCGCGTTTTGCGTTTAACGAGGTGAGGAAATGTCCGAGCTCAAGATCCGCATCGCCGAAGACGTCAAGACCGCCATGCGCGCCGGCGACAAGCCGCGCCTGGGCGTGCTGCGCATGCTCCAGGCCGAGCTCAAGCAGCGTGAAGTCGTCGACGCGGTCGAGCTCACCGACGCGGTGATTCACGCCGCGGTCGAGAAGATGGTCAAGCAGCGCCGCGACGCCGAATCGCAGTTCCGCGACGCCGGGCGCGCCGACCTCGCCGACAAGGAAGCCGCCGAGATCGTCGTGCTGCTGGGCTACCTGCCCGCGCAGCTCAGCGGCGACGAAGTGGCCGCGCTGATCGACGAGGCCATTGCCGCCACCGGCGCGCAGGGCGGCAAGGACATGGGCAAGGTCATGGGCTGGATCAAGCCCAAGGCCCAGGGCCGCACCGACATGGGCAAGCTGTCGGGCCTGATCAAAGCCAAGCTCGGCTGAACCGCCGCGGTGCCGAAGTGCCTTGAACGGCACTCCGGTCGAGCTGGGCTGCGCTGATCGGCGCGCCGTCGCGCCACGGACGGCATCGGTACGGGTACATTGAACCCCATGTCCGGCAGAATTCCCGACGCCTTCATCCACGACCTGCTTGCGCGCACCGACATCGTCGAACTGATCGGCGCACGGGTCGAGCTCAAGCGCGCCGGCAAGGAACTCAAGGGGCTGTCGCCGTTCACCAGCGAGAAAAGTCCCTCGTTCTTCGTCTCGCCGCAGAAGCAGATGTTCTTCGACTTCAGCTCGGGCAAGAACGGCAACGCGATCGGCTTTCTGATGGAGTACGACCGCCTGACCTTCGTCGAAGCGGTCGAGGAACTGGCGCATCGCGCCGGCGTCGAAGTACCGCGCGAGGGCGGCGCCGAAGCCCGCGTGGTGATGGACGGCCCGCTCGATGCGCTGGCCGCCGCGCAGCGGTTCTTCCGCGATCGCCTGCGCCACGCGCCGCAGGCGATCGAATACCTGAAGCAGCGCGGCCTCAGCAGCGAGACCGCCAAACGCTTCGGCATCGGCTTTGCGCCCGACGCCTGGGACGCGCTGACCGGGTTTCTCCAGGACACCAAGCACGCGGTCGACGCCGGTCTGCTGATCCAGAAGGACAGCGGCGCCTGCTACGACCGCTTCCGCAACCGCGTGATGTTTCCGATCCGCGACACCCGCGGCCGCGTCATCGGCTTTGGCGGCCGCACGCTCGGCAATGACCCGGCCAAGTACCTCAACTCGCCGGAAACGCCGCTGTTCCACAAGGGCCGCAACCTGTACGGGCTCTACGAGGCCCGCCAGGCCAGCACCACGGCGCTGGCGCAGCTGATCGTCGTCGAGGGCTACATGGACGTGGTGATGCTGGCGCAGCACGGCATCCACGAGGCGGTGGCCACGCTCGGCACCGCGACCACGCGCGAGCACCTGCAGCTGATCTTCAAGTCGACCGGCAAGGTCGTGTTCTGCTTCGACGGCGACCGCGCCGGTCGCGCCGCGGCGTGGCGCGCGCTGGAGCAGGCGCTGCCTGAGCTCTACGAAGGGCGCGAGTGCGTGTTCATGTTCCTGCCCGACGGGCACGATCCCGACACGCTGGTGCAGGAGATCGGCGCCGAGGCGTTTCGCGCCCGCATCGCGCAGGCACAGCCGCTGTCGCAGTTCCTGCTCGGCGAGCTGGCGCGCCAGGTCAATCTCGGCACCCTCGAAGGCCGCGCGCGGCTGGTGAGCCTGGCCCGGCCGCACCTGGAGAAGCTGCGCGACGGCCCGCTGCGCACGCTGATGCTCGACGAGCTGGGGCGGCTGGCGCGGCTGGCGCGCGCCGATCTCGAGGCGGGACTGCGCCGCGCCGACACGCCCGCCGCGGCGGCGGCGCCGGGCGAGCAGGCGCCGGAATCCGGGCCGCAGGCCAGCGCCAGCCGGCCGGTGCGGCGGCTGCTGCAACTGCTGCTGGAACGCCCCGAACTGGCCGAGCGCGCCGACAATCTGCAGCTGCTGGCGCAGGTCGAGGTTCCCGGCATCGACGTGCTGGTGGACGCCATCGACTTCTTCATCGCGCATCCCGGCGCGCGCGCGGCCCAGCTGGTCGAAGCCTGGAAGGACGGCCCGCGCGGGCGCGCGATCGGTCGGCTGCTGGCCCAGGGCCTGCCCCCGCCCGACGAATCCGCGATCGAAGCCGAGTTTCGCGATGGCCTGTCGCGCCTGGCGCAGCGGGCCCTGCGCGCCCGGGTCGACGACCTGCTCGGACAGGCGCGGCTGCGCGATCTGAGCGAGGCCGAAACTCGGGAGATCGCCGCCATTACCACCCAGTTACGCGCAAGTTCACGCGCGGACTAGGGTTGGCGTTATAATAGCCAGTTCTGCGCCCACCCCCTGCGCCGCCACACGAGTTCTGCATGGCAAACACGAGCAACACTGAGAAAGCCGACAAGGTCTCCGCTTTTGAGAAGCAGGCCCAGAAGCAATCCCAGATCAAGGTCCTGATCGCACTCGGCAAAGAGAAGGCTTACCTGACCTATGCCGAGGTCGCCGACCATCTGCCGGAAATCGTCGATACCGAGCAGATCGAAGACATCATCAGCATGATCCAGGCGATGGGCATCCCGGTTCATGAGGAAGCCCCGCAGGAAGACGAGCAGCTGTTCTCCGAGCCCGCCGTTGTCGCCACCAACGAGGAAGAAGAGGACGCCGCCGAGGAAGCCGCAGCCGCGATCGCCGCGCTCGACGACCAGTTCGGCCGCACCACCGACCCGGTGCGCATGTACATGCGCGAGATGGGCTCGGTCGAACTGCTCGACCGCGAAGGTGAGATCCGCATCGCCAAGCGCATCGAGGAAGGCCTCAACGAGGCGATGTTCGCGATGGCGCAGTACCCGGAGACGGTGGCGATCCTGCTCGAGGCCTTCGAGGCCTACAAGCAGGGCAACAAGCGCCTGGGCGACATCGTCACCGGCTTCTTCGATCCCAACGCGCCCGAGGAGATCCCGACGCCCGCCCCCGTGGCCAGCGCCGAGGAGCCGGAGGAGGATGACGACGACGACGCCGGCGATGGTGATGAGGAAGAAACCGTCGACACCGGTCCCGATCCAGTGGTCACGGCCGAAAACTTCGCCGAGCTGCAGAAGCTCTACGACAAGGCCTGGGACGCCCTGCTCAAGCTCGGCAGCGCGCATCCCAAGACGCAGGCCAAGCGCGAGGCCGTCGCGCAGCACATCATGACCTTCAAGCTCTCGCCGAAGATCGTCGACGAGATCACGCGCAATCTGCGCGGCCGCATCGACCTGGTCCGCCGCACCGAGCGCCAGATCATGCGCATCTGCGTGGTCGACGCCGGCATGGGCCGCGACGAGTTTCTCAAGACCTACCGCGAAGCCAACGGCGCGACGTCCGACGACTGGGTGCAGAAAGCGATCCGCGCCAAGCGCAAGTACTCCTCCGAGCTCAACGCACGCAAGGACGAGGTGTTCGCGCTGCAGGAAACGCTGCGCAAGATGGAAGGCGACAACCTGATCTCGCTCGACGAGATCAAGGACATCAACCGTCGCGTCAACGTCGGCGAGGCCAAGGCCCGCCGCGCCAAGAAGGAGATGGTCGAGGCCAACCTGCGTCTGGTGATCTCGATCGCCAAGAAGTACACCAACCGCGGCCTGCAGTTCCTTGACCTGATCCAGGAAGGCAACATCGGCCTGATGAAGGCGGTCGACAAGTTCGAGTACCGCCGCGGCTACAAGTTCTCGACCTACGCGACGTGGTGGATCCGCCAGGCCATCACGCGCTCGATCGCCGACCAGGCGCGCACCATCCGCATCCCGGTGCACATGATCGAGACCATCAACAAGCTCAACCGCATCTCGCGGCAGATGCTGCAGGAGATGGGCCGCGAG
>JBFHQK010000018.1:0-19699 GCA_041592255.1 Fontimonas sp. | reverse complement strand
CCGGCTTGCCGCAGCGCTGCGAGTTCGTCGGCGAACTCGACGGGGTGCGCTACTTCAACGATTCCAAGGGCACCAACGTCGGCTCGACGGTGGCCGCGCTCAAAGGACTGCCGGCGCCGATCGTCTGGCTCGGCGGCGGCCAGGGCAAGGGACAGAGCTTTGCCGAGCTGCGCGCGCCGCTGGCCGACAAGGGCCGCGCCGCGGTGCTGTTCGGTGAGGACGCCGAGCGCATCGAGCGCGACATCGCCGGAGCGCTGCCGGTGTATCGCGAGCCCGACATGCTCGCGGCGCTGACGCGCGCGCGCCGCCTGGCGCAGCGCGGCGACCAGGTGCTGCTGTCGCCGGCCTGCGCCAGCTTCGATCAGTTCCGCAACTACGTCGATCGCGGCGACCGTTTCCGCGCCGCGGTGCTGGACCTGAATCCCGGAGTATCGGCATGAGCCTGGCGCTCGCCGAATCGCTGTGGCGCCGCCTGCCGTTGCCGCAGGCGCGGCACGGTCTCGATGCGTGGCTGTGCGGCGCGGTGGTCGTGCTGCTGGCCCTGGGCCTGGTGATGGTGGCTTCGGCGTCGGTGGCCCAGGCCGAAAAGATCACCGGTGAGCCGTTCTATTTCTTCTACCGCCAGCTGGTGTTTGCCACCGCCGGCGGCGGCCTGGCCCTGCTGATGCTGTGCGTGCCGATGCAGCTCTGGGAACGCCTGAGTTTCCCGTTGTACCTGTTTGCCCTGCTGCTGCTGGTGCTGGTGCTGGTGCCCGGCGTCGGCATCACGGTCAATGCGGCGCGCCGCTGGATCGATCTGGGCGTGCTGCGGCTGCAGGCCTCGGAGCCGGCACGCCTGGCGCTGATCGTCTTCGTCGCCGGCTACATCGCGCGCCGGCAGGCGCAGCTGCAGCACAGTTTCCGCGGCCTGGCCCTGCCGCTGCTGGCCCTGCTGCCGCCCTGCGCGCTGCTGCTGGTCGAGCCGGATTTCGGCGCCACCGCGATCCTGATGGGCGTCGTCTTCCTGATGCTGTTCCTCGGCGGCGCGCGCGTGGGCTTCTACGCGATCCTGATTGCCGTGGCCGCGTCGATGCTCGCGGCAATCGCGGTGGCGGCCCCGTACCGCCTCAAGCGCCTGCTGAACTTCACCGACCCCTGGGCCGACGTCGAAAACGGCGGCTGGCAGCTGGCACAGTCGCTGATCGCGGTGGGCCGCGGCGAGTGGGCGGGCGTGGGCCTGGGCAACAGCGTGCAGAAGCTTCTGTACCTGCCCGAAATGCACACCGACTTCATCTTCGCGATCCTCGCTGAGGAGCTGGGGCTGCTGGGCATCGCTGCACTGCTGGTGGCGTTTGGCGTGGTGATCTGGCGTGGCTTTCGCATCGGCCGCAACGCCGAGGTGGCCGGCCGCCGCTTCCAGGCCTACCTCGCCTACGGGCTGACCAGCTGGATCGGGCTGCAGGCGCTGATCAACATGGCGGTCAACCTGGGCCTGCTGCCGACCAAGGGACTGACCCTGCCGCTGCTCAGCTACGGCGGTTCGTCGCTGCTGACGGTATGCGCGATGTTCGGACTGCTGCTGCGCATCGACTACGAGAATCGCGCCGCGTCCTTCGTCGTGACGCCAGCGGAGCGGCCGTCATGAAACTGATGATCATGGCGGGCGGTACCGGCGGCCACGTCTATCCGGCACTCGCCGTCGCCCATCACCTGCGCGAGCGCGGTCACCAGATCGTCTGGATGGGCGCGCCGGGCAGCTTCGAAGCCCGCGTGGTGCCGGCGCAGGGTTTTGAGCTGCGCTACGTGCGCGTCTCGGGATTGCGCGGCAAGGGGGTGCTCAAGCTGCTGCAGGCGCCGCTGCTGATTCTGCGCGCGCTGCTGCAGGCGCTGGCGGTGCTGCGCCGCGAGCGGCCGGACGCGGTGCTGGGCATGGGCGGCTTTGTCGCCGGTCCCGGCGGGATCGCGGCCTGGCTGCTGCGCCGGCCGCTGGTCGTGCACGAACAGAACGCGGCGGCGGGGCTCACCAACCGCTGGCTGGCGCGCGTGGCGCGCTGCGTGCTCGAGGCGTTCCCTGGCACTTTTGCCGCGGCGCGCACCGTCGGCAATCCGGTGCGGCACGGGTTTGCGGCACTGCCGGCGCCGGCGCACCGGCTCCGGCACGAGGGCGCGCCGCGGCTGCTCGTCGTCGGCGGCAGTCAGGGTGCACGCGCGCTCAATGCCTGCGTGCCGCAGGCCCTGGCGCTGCTGGCGCCGGCACAGTGCCCGGAGGTCCGGCACCAGGCCGGGCGGACGCTTGAGGTCGCGCAACGTGCTTACGCCGAGGCCGGCGTGACGGCGCAGGTCGACGCGTTCATCGACGACATGCCCGCCGCGCTGGGCTGGGCGGATCTGGTGGTGTGCCGTGCCGGTGCCTCGACCATCGCCGAGCTGGGCGCGGCCGGCGTGGCGTCGGTGCTGGTGCCGTTTCCGCACGCGGTCGACGATCACCAGACGCGCAACGCGGAGTATCTGGTGCGCGCCGGTGCCGCGGTGCTGCTGCCGGAGGCGGAGGCCACGCCGGCGCAGCTGGCCGCGCTGTTGCGCGAACTGCTCGGTGACCGGCTGCGCCTGCAGCGCATGGCCGAAGCGGCGCGCGCGGCGGCCTGGCGCGATGCCGCCGGCTTGATTGCCGATGCGTGTCTGGAATGCGCAGGAGAGGCCTCATGAGCGACGCCGTCCACGCCCTGTTGAAACGGCCGATGCGGCGGGTGCGTCGCATCCACATGCTCGGCATCGGCGGCTCCGGCATGGCCGGGATCGCCGAGGTGCTGATCAATCTCGGCTACGAAGTCAGCGGCACCGATCTCAAGGACGGCGCGGCCACGCAGCGGCTGGCCGCGCTCGGCGCGAAGATCCAGTTCGGTCATCACGCGGTGCACGCCGTGGGTGCGGATGCAGTCGTGGTGTCGACCGCGGTCAAGCCGGACAACCCGGAGCTGCAGTACGCCCACGAGCACCGCATTCCGGTGGTGCGTCGCGCGGAAATGCTCGCGGAGCTGATGCGCTTCCGCTACGGCATTGCCATTGCCGGGACGCACGGCAAGACCACCACGACCAGTCTGGTGGCCAGCGTGCTGGCCGAGGGCGCGCTCGATCCGACCTATGTCATCGGCGGCAAGCTCAAGTCCGCCGGCACCAACGCGCGCCTGGGCGCGGGCGCCTATCTGGTCGCCGAGGCCGACGAGAGCGACGCCTCGTTCCTGCATCTGATGCCGATGATGGCGGCGGTGACCAACATCGACGCCGACCATCTCGAAACCTACGGCCACGACTTCGGCCGCCTGCGCGCGACCTTCGTCGAGTTCCTGCACCGGCTGCCGTTTTACGGGCTGGCAGTGCTGTGTATCGACGATGCGGTGGTGCGCCAGACCCTGGCCGAGGTCGGCCGGCCGGTGCTGACCTACGGCTTTGCCGAGGATGCCGATCTGCGCGCGATCGATGTGCGCCCGGAGGGCAGCGGCGCGCATTTCATCGCGCTGGGCGCCGACGGCTTCCGCGAGGAATTCCATCTGAACCTGCCCGGCCGCCACAACGTGCAGAACGCGCTGGTGGCGGTGGCGATCGGCCGCGAGCTGGGCGTCGACGCCGCGGCGATGCGTCGCGCGTTCACCGCGTTCGAGGGCATCGGTCGCCGCTGCGAGCAGCACGGCGAGCTGGATGTTGGCGCGCGGCGCGCGCTGCTGGTCGACGACTACGGCCACCACCCGCGCGAGATCGCGGCGACGTTCCAGGCGATGCGCGCGGCGCATCCGGACCGGCGTCTGGTGGTGGTGTTCCAGCCGCACCGGTACAGCCGCACGCGCGACCTGTTCGACGATTTCTGCGCCATCCTCGCGGATGCCGACGTGCTGCTGCTGGCGGAGGTCTATGCCGCCGGCGAAGCGCCGATCGAAGGCGCCGACGCGCGCGCGCTGGCGCGTGGCATCCGTGCGCGCGGCAAGGTCGAGCCGGTCGTGCTGTCGGCGGGCGTCGGCGAGGCCGTGACCGTGCTGGGCCGCATCGTTGCCGACGGCGACCTCGTGCTGACGCTGGGCGCCGGCGATGTGGGCACGCTGCCGGCCGCGCTGCTGGCGCGCTACGGAGGCGCACACTGATGGCGCGCCGGCATCCTGCCCCCGATCTGCGCGGACGCGTGTTGCGCAGCGAGCCGATGTCGCGTCACACCTCGTGGCGCGTCGGCGGCCCGGCGGACCGCTACTTCGAGCCGGCCGATCGCGACGACCTGCTGGCCTTCGTGCACACGCTGCCGGCCGCCGAGCCGGTGCTGTGGCTCGGCCTGGGCAGCAACCTGCTGGTCCGCGATGGCGGCTGGCGTGGCACCGTCATCGCCCTGCACGGTGCGCTGGATGCGCTGCGCCTCGAGGCCGATGAGGGCGGCGCGCTGCTCTACGCCGGGGCCGGCACGCACTGCGCGCGGGTGGCGAAGTTCTGCGAGCGGCAGCAGCTGGCCGGGCTGGGCTTCATGGCCGGCATCCCCGGCACCGTCGGCGGTGCGCTGGCGATGAATGCCGGCGCCTGGGGCGGCGAAACCTGGCCGAATGTGGTCGCCGCCGAAGTCGTGCTGCGCGGCGGTGTCGCGCAGTGGCTGGGAGCGAATGCGTTCCGCTACGCCTATCGGCATGTCGAGCTGCCCGCGGAGGTGCTGGGCTTCATCGGCGCGCGACTGCGGGTTGCCGCCGACGCCGACGGCGCGCACGCCCGCTACACGCGCGAGTCGCTCGCGCGGCGCAAGGCCACGCAGCCGGTCGGACGCCCCAGCGCCGGCAGCACTTTCCGCAACCCGCCCGGCGATCACGCCGCGCGCCTGATCGAAAGCTGCGGGCTCAAGGGGCATCGGATCGGCGGCGCCGAGGTGTCGGTGCAGCATGCCAATTTCCTGCTCACCGATGAAACCGCCTGCGCCGCCGACGTCGAGGCGCTGATCGACCACATCCGCGGTGTGGTGCTGATGCGCACCGGCATCGAACTCAAGCCGGAAGTACGTATCGTGGGAGAGCCGCTGTGACTGCGTCGCGTCGTCGTGTGAGCGATCCCCGGGACTTCGGCCGCGTCGGCGTGCTGATGGGCGGCTGGTCGTCGGAGCGCCAGGTTTCGCTCTGGTCCGGCCAGGGCGTGCTCGATGCGCTGCGCGCGCGTGGCGTCGACGCCGTGTCCATCGATGCGACGCGTGACAACGTGCTGCAGCTCAAGGCGCAGGGCATCGATCGCGCGTCCAATCTGCTGCACGGCACCGGCGGCGAGGACGGTACCGTCCAGGCGGCGCTCGAGCTGCAAGGGATCGCGTATACCGGCAGTGGCGTGCTCGCCTCCGCCTTGGCGATGGACAAGCTGCGCACCAAGCGGCTGTGGAAGGCAGAAAATCTGCCGACGCCGGACTACCTCTGGGCGCGCAGCCGCGCCGATCTCGACCGCGCGGCGCAGCGCTTCGGCTATCCACTGATCGTCAAGCCGGCCGAGGAAGGCTCCAGCGTCGGCGTCAGCAAGGTCAAGGCGGCCGCCGAGCTCGATGCCGCCTGGCAGCTGGCGCGCGGCGCCAGCGGCACCAACACGGTGATGGCGGAGCGCTTCATCGCCGGTGGCGCACAGGGGCACGAGTTCACCTGCGCGATCCTCGACGGCGAGCCGCTGCCGCTGATCCGCATCGAGCCGGAAGGCGAGTTCTACGACTACCACGCCAAGTACGTCTCCGAGGCCACGCGCTACCACTGCCCGTCAGGTCTGGATGCGGCGCTGGAGGCGCGCATCCAGGCGGTGTGCCTGCAGGCGTTTGATCTGGTCGGTGCGCGCGGCTGGGGACGCGTCGACTTCATGCTCGACGCCGACGACCAGCCGTGGCTGATCGAACTCAATCTCGTACCCGGCATGACCTCGCACAGCCTGGTGCCGATGGCCGCGGCGGCGCGCGGCCTGGACTATGCCGCGCTGTGCTGGGCCATTCTGGAAACCACGCTGCCGGCGTCCGCGGAGGGCGGTCGATGACCGCGATGGCGCTCGGCGCTGCCGACTTCGACCCGCCGCCGCTGCGTGCGTCGCGCCTGCTGCTGGGGGTCACGGCGGCGCTGGCGACGCTGGCCGCGCTGTGGGGCTTCCTGCGGCTCGCCGGGGACCAGCCGATCGAGCGCCTGCAGGTCGAGGGGCGTTTCGCGCGGGTCAGCGCCGCCGACATCGAGCGCATCGCGCGGCCGCTGGTGGCCGAAAGCTTCGGCCGCGTCGACCTCCAGGCGCTGCACGCCGCGGTGGCCGCGGTGCCGTGGGTCGGGCGCGTGCGTGTCGAGCGCGAATGGCCGGCCACGGTGCGCCTGCGTGTCTGGGAGCGCGAGCCGGTCGCGCGCTGGGGTGCAGCGCGGCTGCTGGATGCCGACGGCACCGAGTTCGCGCCGGACGGTCACACGGTGTCGCCGCCGCTGCCGCTGCTGGAGGGTCCCCCTGGCAGCGCCGGCGCGCTGCTGCACAGCTTCCGCCAGTTGTCCGCGCGGCTGGATGCCACGCCGTTTGCGCTCGCCGGGCTGCGCCAGGACGCACGCGGCGACTGGAGCGGGGTCACCACCGGCGGGATCGCATTGCATTTCGGGCGCGGCGATCCGGCGGCGACGCTGGACACCCTGCTGGGTCCGGCCGCGCGCGCGCTGGCGCAGCACCTCGCCGAGGTCGAGCACGTCGATCTTCGGTACACCAACGGATTTTCGGTGAGCTGGCGCAAGCCGGCGGCCGCCAAGCAGAAGGATTGAGCACCATGGCGCGACGCGAAGAACGCAATCTGCTGGTGGGACTCGATGTCGGGACGTCGAAGTGCGTCGCCGTCGTCGGGCAGGTCACGCCGGAAGGCCGGGTCGAGATCGTCGGCCGCGGCGAGCATGTGTCCCGCGGCATGAATCGCGGCGATGTCGTCAACATCGAGCAGACCACCCAGGCGATCCGGCGCGCGGTCGAGAATGCCGAACACATGGCCAACTGCCGCGCGCAGTCGGTGTATGTGGGCATCTCCGGCACGCACGTGCGCAGCTTCAGCTCCACCGGCGTTGCGCCGGTGCGCGCCGGCGCGGTCAGCGAGCGCGATGTCGACAGTGTGATGGATGCGGCGCGCGCGATTGCGATCCCGGCGGACCAGAAGATCCTGCACGTGATTCCGCAGGAGTTTGTCGTCGATGGCCGCGAGGGGATTCAGGATCCGATCGGCATGCACGGCGTGCGTCTCGAGGCCAAGGTGCACATCGTCACTGGATCGATCTCGGCGGCGCAGAACATCTACAAGTGCGTCGAATCCTGCGGGCTCAAGGTCGACAAGCTGATCCTGCAGCACCTCGCCTCGAGCTACGCCACGCTGCTGCCCGACGAGCGCGATCTGGGCGTGTGCATGGTCGACATCGGTGGCGGCACTTCCGACATCGCCGTTTTCAGGGGCGGCACGATCCGGCACACCGCCGTGCTGCCGATTGCCGGCAACCAGGTAACCAACGACATCAGCGTCGCCTTCCGCACCCCGGCGCCGTATGCCGAGGAGCTCAAGATCCAGTACGGCGTCGCGCTGCCGCAATTCGCCGCCGGACACGAGGAGATCGAGGTCAAGGGTGTCGGCGACCAGCCGCCGCGTCGGCTGTCGCGACTGACCCTGGCGGAGGTGATCAAGCCCCGCTACGAGGAGCTGTTCCACTTCATCCGCAAGGAGCTGCATCGCGCCGACTGGATCGACCTGATCGCCGGCGGCGTCGTGCTGTCGGGCGGAGCGGCGCAGATGCCGGGCGTGGTCGAGTTGGCAGAAGAGGTTTTCGATCTGCCGGTGCGGCTCGGAACGCCGCACAACGTCGACGGGCTCAAGGATGTCACGCGCAATCCGGCGTATTCGACGGCGGTGGGGCTGCTGCTGTACGGGCGCCAGACCCGGCCGCAGCCGGCGCGCGCGCCGCTGCAGGGTGCGCGCTATTGGATGCAGCGGGTGGGCGAGTGGGTCAAGGGCAGTTACTGAGAGCGGTCGTGGTGAGTGCGTAAAACGAGGAAAGTGAAAGGTTTATGTTGATATTGTAACAGTTGTTTTGTATATTAACTTCGCGGCGTATCAGATAGAAAAAAACCGCGGGCCAAGTCACCGAAGCCATGAGGCGAGGTGACCTGTTGGGTGATTGGCAAACGGACGCGCAGATGCGCAGGAGCAATGACATGGCTGGACAAGTACGTGAGGTTTTCGAACTGGAAGACGGCCAGCGCAAGCGCGCGGTGATCCGCGTGATCGGCGTCGGCGGCGGCGGCTGCAATACCGTCAACCAGATGGCCCAGGCCGGCATCGAGGGCGTGGATTTCATCTGCGCCAACACCGACCGCGACCACCTCGAGCGCTGTGTGCCGAACAACCAGCTGCAGCTGGGCGCCGAAATCACGCGCGGCCTGGGCGCGGGCTCGAACCCCGAAGTCGGCCGTCAGGCGGCCGAGGAGGACCGCGACCGCATCCGCGACATGATCGAGGGCACCGATCTGCTGTTCGTCACCGCGGGCATGGGCGGCGGCACCGGTACCGGAGCCGCGCCGGTGATCGCGCAGGTCGCCAAGGAGCTCGGCATCCTCACCGTTGCGGTGGTGACCAAGCCGTTTACCCATGAGGGCAAGAAGCGCATGGCCGTGGCCCTCAAGGGGGTCGACGAGCTGCGCCAGTACACCGACTCGCTGATCATGATCCCCAACGAAAAGCTGGGGCTGGTGCTCGGCACCAAGATCACCGTGCTCAACTGCTTCAAGTCCGCCAACGACGTGCTGCAGAACGCGGTGCAGGGCATCTCCGACCTGATCACGCGACCGGGTCTGGTCAACGTCGACTTTGCCGACGTGCGCACGGTGATGACCAACCGCGGCATGTCGATGATGGGCATCGGCGAGGCCAGCGGCGAAGGGCGCGCGGAGAAGGCGGTGGAGATGGCGCTGTCGAGCCCGCTGCTCGACGACATCGAACTGCATGGCGCGCGCGGCCTGCTGGTCAACGTCACCTGCGACGAGTCGCTGACGATGGAGGAGCTCGAGTACATCAACTCGCGCGTCGCCGAAATCGCCTCGGACGAAGCCGACGCCAAGTGCGGCATGTCGATGAACCCGAGCCTCGATGGCGTGCTGCGCGTGACCGTCGTGGCCACCGGGCTGCCGAGCGTCAAGCATGCGGCGCCGGTGATGCCGGTCGCATCCTCCAATCCGAAAGTGGCGCAGCTGGTGCGCGCGGAGATGCCGCCGCTGGGTTCGCCCAAGCTCGACATTCCGGCCGTGCATCGCCAGCAGCGCAGGGTGGCGGTCGCCGGCGGCAGCGCATTCCCGGATGGGCTGGACGACATCATCAACATCCCGGCGTTCTTGAGGAACCAGGCCGACTGAGCGCCGGACGGGCGTCGCGGCGTTCAGGGGCGGTTCAGCCGGTGGCTGCGCGGGCAGTCACCGGCAATCCGCATGGTAGACTCACCGGTCAAGTCGACGCCGCCGCGCTCGCGGGTGGGCGTCTTTTTTCGATGAGCGGCTTCCAATTGCACGTCAGGTGATGGTCAGACAACGCACTCTCAAGCAGGCCGTCCGCGCCAGCGGAATCGGCCTGCATTCCGGCCGCAAGGTCTACCTGTCGCTGCTGCCGTCGGGGCCTGACACCGGCATCGTGTTCCGCCGCACCGATCTGTCGCCGCCGATCGAGGTGCCGTCGCGCGCCCACCTGCTGCGCGAGGCGGTGATGTGCAGCACGCTGGTCGGCGATGACGGCACCAAGATCATGACGATCGAGCACCTGATGTCGGCGCTGGCTGGGCTGGGCATCGACAACTGCGTCGTCGAGCTGTCGTCCCCGGAAGTGCCGATCATGGATGGCAGTTCCGGGCCGTTCGTGTTCCTGATTCAGTCCGCCGGCATCCACGAGCAGGACGCACCCAAGCGTTTCCTGCGCATCCGTCAGCCGGTGCAGGTTCAGGAGGGCGACAAGTGGGCGCGCTTCGAGCCCTACGAGGGCTTCCGCCTGTCCTTCAGCATCGACTTCCATCATCCGGCGCTGCGGGCCTCGGCACAGCGCGCGCTGGTCGACTTCTCGACCACGAGCTATGTGCGCGAGATCAGCCGCGCACGCACCTTCGGTTTTATGCGCGAGATCGACGCGCTGCGCGCCGCCAATCTGGGGCTGGGCGCGAGCCTCGACAACGTCGTCGCGCTGGATGACTACCGTGTCGTCAATCGCGATGGTCTGCGCTACGAGGATGAGTTCGTGCGGCACAAGATCCTCGACGCGATCGGTGATCTCTATCTGCTGGGCCACCCGGTCATCGGCGCCTTCACCGCCTACAAGTCAGGGCACGCGCTCAACAACAAGCTCGTGCGCGCGGTGCTGGCGGACGCGGCGGCGCATGACATCGTTACCTTCGAGGATGCGACGCGGCCGGCGCCGATCACGTTCGTGCGCGGCAGCCTCGCCGCCGCTTGAGCTTGGCGCGGCGGGGCTGCGCCCCCGGCGGCCGACTTGGGGTCCCTCGGGCGCGCTGCCGTTTATCGGGGAACACTCGCAGGATCAGCCACTTGGCTTGCATGCCGCAGGTTGCGGCGCTTACACTCCGCCAAAGGCAACCGCGACCGGGGGCCGCACTTTCGCGTCTATGCGCGTGCAAGTGAGGTGGTAGCGGGTGTTGAGCCACGCCAGCAGCGAGCGACTGCGGTGCCGTAAGGGCACCAGGGCGGAGGCGGAAGCGGAGTACAGGACCACGGTGTCGCCACGCAGGTTGGCCAGCCGGACCTGTCGCACCCAGGGTTCGTCGCACCATTCGCGCAGCGCGCGGTTGATGTCGGCCAGCCGACGGGCGCGCTCCAGCACGCCGCCCCGTACCTCCTGGGCTTGGCTTAAAACGTGCTTGAGCTGTCGGGGTTCTGTGAGATAGGAGCGCATCGAGCGGTAATGGACATCATCGTTGTCAGCCATAAGCGTGGCCGCACTTGGCGGTTTCCGCTAGATCTCCGTCACACATTGGCCTGGCTGCCGCTGGTGGGTGTTACCGTCATTGTGCTGTCGGCTGCGTTCTTTGTCGGCTTCCTGGTGCGCGGTGCGGCGGACAGCGGCGAGACCCTGCAGTCGAACCTGCTGACCGCGTGGTCCCGCGAAGTGCGCCTGCAGCGTGTCGCGCTGGGCGAGGCGCGCGGTGAGGCCGAACAGACCTCGGCGGCGCTGGCGCGGCGGATCGCCCTGCTGCAGGCCCACGTCCTGCGCCTTGACGCCGCCGGTCAGCGGCTGACGGAGATCGCCGGCCTCAACCGCGGCGAGTTTAATTTCGACCAGCCTCCGGCGGTCGGTGGTCCCGAGTCGGCGGTGATTGCCGACAGCGGGCTGGATATGATGCTGCTGTCGCTGGGTGAGCTGGAGCACAAGCTGACCGACCGCGAGCGCCAGTTCCGCGTGCTCGAGGATCTGCTGCTGGCCAGCCGCCTGCAGCAGGAAGTGCGGCCCTCGGGCTGGCCGATCGAGGGCGGCTGGATCAGTTCGCTGTTTGGCGTGCGCACCGACCCGTTCAGCGGCCGCCTCACCCGCCACCAGGGCATTGACTTCGCCGGCCCCGAGGGTGCCGATGTGGTCACCGTCGCGGCGGGCATCGTCACCGAGGCGGGGCCGCGCGATGGCTATGGCAATCTGGTCGAAATCAATCACGGCAACGGTTACGCCACCCGCTACGGGCACAACAGCCAGGTGTTGGTGAAGCCGGGCGACAAGGTGGGCAAGGGCCAGCGGATTGCGCGCATGGGCTCGTCGGGCCGCTCCACCGGTCCGCACGTGCACTTCGAAGTGCTGTTCAACGGCATGATCGTCGACCCCGAGCAGTACATCCGCGCCGCACGCTGAGGCGCCGCGCATGCGCTGGCGATGGACTGGGGTGCGGCGGCGGACGAACTGCCGTGCCTCCGCTGCGGACTTGAATCGGCTGCTGCGCGTCCCAACAAAGGCATAATAAGCGCCTTTCGGCGATCACCTTCCGCGCACGACGCGGTTCACGACGGACACCTATGGTTAACAATCTGCTGGCTCGTGTGTTCGGGAGCCGCAATCAGCGCATTCTCAAGCGTCTGCACCGGATGGTCGCGCAGGTCAATGCCTTGGAGGCGCGCTACGCCGGCCTGAGCGATGCCGAGCTGGCGGCGCAGACGCCGGTGCTGCGTGAGCGCCTTGCCAAGGGCGAAAGTCTGGAGCAGATCCAGGCCGACGCGTTCGCGGTGGTGCGCGAGGCGGGCAAGCGCGTGCTCAACATGCGGCACTTCGACGTGCAGCTGATTGGCGGTGCGGTGCTGCACGACGGCAAGATTTCCGAGATGCGCACGGGTGAGGGCAAGACGCTGGTGGCGACGCTGCCGGCCTACCTCAACGCGCTGCCCGGCAAGGGCGTGCATATCGTCACGGTCAACGACTATCTGGCACGCCGCGACTCGGAGTGGATGGGACGCATCTTCCGCTTTCTCGGGTTGAGCGTCGGCGTCATCGTCTCCGGCCAGAGCAACGCCGAGAAGCGCGAGGCCTATGCCTGCGACATCACCTACGCGACCAACAACGAGCTCGGCTTCGACTACCTGCGCGACAACATGGCGTTCGCGCCGGGCGACAAGGTCCAGCGCGGGCAGAACTACGCCATCGTCGACGAAGTCGACTCGATTCTGATCGACGAGGCCCGCACGCCGCTGATCATCAGCGGGCCGACCGACGATGATCCCGAGCTGTATCGCAAGATCAACGCGCTGATTCCGCGCCTGACGCGCCAGGACGCCGAGGACGGGCCGGGCGATTTCTCGCTCGACGAGAAGTCCAAGCAGGTGCACCTGACCGAGGCCGGACACGAGCAGGTCGAGGAGCTGATGCGCGGCGCGCGTCTGCTCAATGACGACGAAAGTCTCTACGACGCGTCCAATATCATCCTGCTGCATCACCTCAACGCGCTGCTGCGCGCGCATCACCTGTACAAGCGCGATGTCGAGTACATCGTGCGCGGCGGGCAGGTGATCATCATCGACGAGTTCACCGGCCGCATGATGCCGGGGCGGCGCTGGAGCGACGGCCTGCACCAGGCGATCGAGGCCAAGGAAGGCGTGCAGATCCAGCAGGAAAACCAGACGCTGGCGTCGATCACCTTCCAGAACTACTTCCGCCTCTACAAGAAGCTGTCCGGCATGACCGGCACCGCGGACACCGAGGCGTTCGAGTTCCAGAGCATTTACGGCCTCGAGGTCATCGTCATCCCGACCAACAAGCCCATGGTGCGCAAGGATCAGGGCGACCTCGTCTACATGACGGCCAAGGAGAAGTTCGCCGCCGTCATCGCCGAGATCAAGGAGGCGCATCAGCGCCAGCAGCCGGTGCTGGTCGGCACGGCCAGCATCGAGACGTCCGAACTGCTGTCCGGCCTGCTCACGAAGGCGGGCATCCGCCACGAGGTGCTCAACGCCAAGCAGCATGAGCGGGAGGCCGAGATCGTTGCGCAGGCCGGTCGCCCGGGATCGGTGACGATTGCGACCAACATGGCGGGCCGCGGCACCGACATCGTGCTCGGCGGCAACCTCGAAGCCGAGCTCGCCCAGCTGGCGCCGGAGGACGGTGTCGGCCGCGATGCCGCCAAGCAGGGCTGGAAGGAGCGGCACGACCTGGTGCTTGCCGCCGGCGGCCTGTACGTGATCGGCTCGGAGCGTCACGAATCGCGGCGCATCGACAACCAGCTGCGCGGCCGCTCCGGCCGCCAGGGCGATCCGGGTGCGTCGCGCTTCTTCCTGTCGCTCGACGACACGCTGATGCGCATCTTCACGCCGCCGCGCATGCGCGCCATGCTGCAGCGCCTGGGCATGGAGGAAGGCGAGGCGATCGAGCATCGCTGGGTGACGCGCGCGATCGAAACCGCGCAGCGCAAGGTCGAGGCGCACAACTTCGACATCCGCAAGCACCTGCTCGAATACGACAACGTTGCCAACGATCAGCGCAAGGCGATCTACGAACTGCGCAACGCGGTGATGAGCGCCGAGCGCGTCACCGACATGGTCAGCGAAATCCGGCCGGATGTCGTCAACGCGGTGATCGACGTCAGCATCCCGCCGCAGACCATCGAGGAACAGTGGGATCTCGACGGGCTGCAGGACGCGCTCAAGCGCGATTTCGGCCTCGATCTGCCGGTGCGGCAGTGGCTGGACAGCGAGCGCGATCTGAACGAGAAGTCCCTGCGCGAGCGCATCGTGCGGCAGGTCGGCGAGGCCTACGAGCAGAAGCGGGTGCAGGTCGGCGTGCCGGTGCTCGAACATTTCGAGAAGGCGATCATGCTGCAGGTGCTCGACAACCTGTGGCGCGAGCATCTCGCGGCCATGGACTACCTGCGCCAGGGGATCCATCTGCGCGGCTATGCGCAGAAAGATCCGAAGCAGGAGTACAAGCGCGAAGCCTTCGCGATGTTCACCGAGATGCTCGCACGCTACAAGCACGACGTGATCGCGCTGCTGGCGCGCGTGCGCGTGCAGACCGAAGCTGAAGTGCAGGAAGTCGAAGAGCAGCGCCGCCGGCAGGCCGAACTGCGCGCGCGGCAGATGCAGATGCAGCACGAGGCGGCCTCGGCGGTCCCGGGCGTGGCGGCAGAGGCCGGACTGGCGGAAGCGCCGGTGGCCGCCGCAGCGGCGGCCCAGGCGGCGGGTCCGCGCCGCCTCGAGGCCGCGCCACCGGCCGCCGCGCGGCCTGCGACCGTGGTGCGCGAAATGCCCAAGGTCGGGCGCAACGATCCCTGTCCGTGCGGCAGCGGCAAGAAGTTCAAGCACTGCCACGGCGCCTTGGTCTGATTTCCGGAGCGGCCCACACATGGCGGTCAATCTCCAAGAACCTGCGCTTCTGCATCCGGTCCGCGGTGCGCGGCTGGGCACCGCCGAGGCGGCGATCAAGCGGCCGGGGCGCAAGGATCTGCTGTTGATCGAGCTCGCGCCCGGCACCCAGGTGGCCGGCGTGTTCACGCGCAACGCCTTCTGCGCCGCGCCGGTGCAGCGGTGCCGCGAGGCGCTGGCCTCGCACGGTGAGATCCGCGGCCTGCTGATCAACTCCGGCAATGCCAACGCCGGTACCGGCGCCGCCGGCCTCGACGACGCGCGCGCCAGCTGTGCGGCCGCGGCCGCGGTGCTGGGCTGCGCACCGGAGCAGGTGCTGCCGTTCTCCACCGGCGTCATCGGCCAGCGTCTGCCGCTCGACCGCCTCATCGCCGCGCTGCCGCAGGCCGGCCGCTCGCTGCAGGAGGACGCCTGGTTCGACGCCGCGCGCGCGATCATGACCACCGACACGGTGATGAAGGGCGCCACGCGCAAGGCCGCGACCGCGCGCGGCGAGATCACGGTCACGGGCATCGCCAAGGGCGCCGGCATGATCTGCCCGGACATGGCCACGCTGCTCGGTTTCATCGGTACCGACGCGCCGCTGGACGCCGCGGCGGTGCAGCAGTGCCTGCGAGACGCGGTCGGCGTGTCGTTCAATTGCGTGACCGTCGATGGCGATACCTCGACCAACGACAGCGTGGTGCTGTTTGCCACCGGAGCCGCAGGTGGGGAACGGATCGGCGTCGAGCATGCGGACTACGCAGCCGTGGCCGCGGCGGTGCGCGAAGTCTGCATCGAGCTGGCGCAGGCGGTGGTCCGCGACGGCGAAGGCGCGACCCGCCTGATCACGATCGAGGTCGCGGGCGCCGCCGACGCGACGGAGGCCCGCATGGCCGCCTACGCGCTGGCGCACTCGCCGCTGTTCAAGACGGCGGCCTTTGCCGGCGACGCCAACTGGGGGCGCATTCTCGCGGCGGTCGGCCGCAGCGGCATCCCGGGGCTGGATGTGCACCGGATTGACATCGACATCGACGAGGTGCCGCTGATCCGCCGCGGCGAGCCCGATGCGGGCTATCAGGAAGCGCGCGGTGCCGCGGTGTTCGCGCGGGCCGAGTACACCGTGCGCATCGACCTCGGTCGCGGCGCCGCCGGCGTGCGCATCTGGACCTGCGACTTCAGCTACGACTACGTCAAGATCAACGCCGAGTACCGGACCTGAGCCGGCGCCGGCGCCGCCGCGCCGGCATGCGCCGAGACTGAGCGGTGAGTGACGCCATGACCCTGCCCGATGCCCGGCCTGTCATCCACGTCGCCTGTGGCGTCGTGCAGCGTGTCTCCGGCGAGGTGTTGCTGTCTCAGCGCCCCGCCGGCAAGATCGCCGCCGGTTACTGGGAATTCCCGGGCGGCAAGATCGAGCCGGGCGAGCCGCCGCGGGCCGCGCTCGAACGCGAGCTCGACGAAGAGCTGGGCATCCGTGTCGACCGCGCGCGCCCGCTGATCCGCTTCCGCCACGACTACAGCAATCGCAGCGTGCGGCTCGATACCTGGCTGGTCACGGCACACTCCGGCGAGCCCCAGGCGCGCGAAGCGCAGGCCTTCACCTGGGTGCGTCCGGCCGCGCTGCGCGACTGGCCGCAGGCACTGCCGACGGTCGCGCCGACGATGCGCGCGCTGCTGCTGCCGGAGCATTACGTGTTCACGCCACCGCGCCTCGCGGAACCACGCCTGTGCGCCGGGATCGCGCGGCTGCCGCCGGGCGCGCTGCTGCGACTGCGCCAGCCGGCGCTCGATGATGCGGCGTACGCCGCGCTGGCCGCGCGCCTGCTGCCGCTGACGCGCGCGGCGGGACTGCGCCTGGTGCTCGACCGCGATCCGCAGGACGCAGCTGCGCTGGGTGCGGACGGCTGGCATGCGTCGGCGGCGGTGGCGCGCGCGCTGGGCGGGCGTGCGGCGGTGGGGCCGCCGCTGCAGCTGGTGTCCTGTCACGACGCCGCCGAGTTGCGCGCTGCGGCGGCCGCCGGCTTCGATGCCGCCGTGCTGGGCGCGGTGTGCGCCACGGCGAGCCATCCGGACGGTCCCGTGCTGGGCTGGGCGGGTTTCGAGGCGCTGGCGCAGTACGCCGGCCTGCCGGTCTACGCGATCGGCGGGGTCGGGCCACAGGAGATTGAACGTGCGTTTGCGGCCTACGCCCAGGGCGTTGCCGGCATCTCCGCTTACTGGCGGGACTGATCGTCCTGCATCGGCTCGTCCGGCAGCTCCTCGCCGGGGATGCTGCGATCGCCGCTGAACCAGGCGCCGAGGTCGATCAGCTTGCAGCGTTCGCAGCAGAACGGGCGCCAGGGATTGCCGGCGTCGAGGCGCGTGGCCTGTCCGCACTGCGGGCAGCGGGCCAGACGGCCAGCGCTTGGCGGGGTCGGACTCACAGCGCGCAGAACTGGATCTGGAACGGGATGTCGGCCAGCGCCTGTTGCGTGCGCACGCCCGGATCGCGGCCATTCATGAAGCGCACCGTGCAGCGATGCTTGCCGGCGCTGATTTCCGGATACACGCCCTGCTCGGGGGGCACCAGCACGCGGATCATCTGGCACGGCCCCGGCGGTGCGACCACGTACATGCCGGAGCGGGCCACCGCGGGGCGCAGCTCGACGGAGCCGCGCAGCAGCTGCAGGTACAGGCTGATCGCGTCCTCGAACGGTTTGATGTCGGCGTGCCAGGCATCGAGGTCGTGGCGCACGCGCTCGTAGGGCTGCGACAGCCAGAAATGGTAGTGCGGCAGATCGAAGCCGCAGGTGCCGCCGGGAATCCCGGACCGGTTGAGGATGCCGTTGAGGAAGTCGCTTTCGCGCAGCAGCGATCCGGCGAACTGGGTCACGAGCTGCTGCAGGCCGCGCTGGGTGCGCGTGATGTCGGCGAGCACGCCGTCGAGCCGCTGCTGATCGATGCCCGGACGCGCCGCCAGCCGGGTGAAATGCACGTGCTGGTCGGTCAGCTCCTTGAGAATGTCATTCTTCAGATCGGAGCGCGACAGCACGACCAGCGTGTCGAGCAGGGTGTTCAGCGTCGCGCGGATGCCGAATTCGCTGGTGTCCTGCTTGTGATGCCGATGCTGCGCAAACAGAAAATCCAGGCGCAGGAAGGTGCGGACCCTTTCCGTCAAAGGTTGCTCGAAAGCAATGGATCCGGTCGCCTGGGGCACTCAGCGGCTCACTTTTTCAAAAAATCGATTGTGACTCAGATCACTCAGAGCGGCAAACGCAGACCCGGCGCGTGCGGCTGTCCGCGCCGGGCCAGATCCAGATAGAACGCGTGCAGCTGCGCGACCCCGGTGTGCAGGGCAGCAAGATCGGTGCCATTGAGCAGCACGTCGTCGGCCGCGGCCAGTCGCTGCGCGCGCGGCAGCTGGGCGGCCAGCATCTGCTGCGCCAGTCCGGCGTCGATGTCGTCGCGTTCGCGCAGGCGCTGCTGCTGCAGGTCTTCGGGCAGGTCGATGACCAGGATGCGGTCAACCAGCGGCTGCATGCCGGCCTCAATCAGGATGGCAACGCTGAGAATGCAGTAGGGCGCAGTCTGCGCCGCTTTCCACGCGCGCATGCGGGCGCGGATGTGCGGATGCGTGATCGCCTCCAGCCGCCGGCGCTCGGCGGCGTCGGCAAATACCCGCTCGCGCATCCGTCGCCGGTCCAGCGTGCCGTCCGCCAGCAGCATGTCGGCGCCGAAGCAGTCGGCAATCTCGCGCAGCGCCGCCGACCCCGGCGCCACCACCTCGCGCGCGACCTGGTCGGCGTCGAGCACCGGCACGCCGAGTTGCGCAAACATCGCCTGCACGGTGGATTTGCCGCTGGCGATGCCGCCGGTCAGGCCGATGGTGAGGGGGCTGCTCATCGTGATCGCTGCGAGGAAAGGCGGCTCAGTCTGCCGGCCCGTGACGCACAAGGCCAGCGGCGTGAACCGTCTATTGCTGGTTTACTGCAGTCCCGATGCGCGCAGGTACGCCGACTGAATCAGCTCGCCGTACATCAGCGCGAGCCAGCCCGCGGCGGCCAGGTAAGGGCCGAACGGGAGCGGCACGCGGCGATCGTGGCGCATGAAGAGCACCATGCCGATGCCCACCGCCGCGCCAACCAGCGACGACAGCAGAATCACCATCGGCAGCGCCTGCCAGCCCAGCCAGGCGCCAAGTGCGGCCAGCAGCTTGAAGTCGCCGTAGCCCATGCCCTCCTTGCCGGTCACGAGCCGGAACAGCTGGAACACCAGCCACAGGCTCAGATAGCCGGCGATCGCGCCGATGATCGCGGCCTCCGGCGCGGCGAACACGGACCACAGGCTCAGACCCAGCCCGAGCCACAGCAGCGGCAGGGTCAGATCGTCCGGCAGCAGCTGCGTGCGCAGGTCGATCACGGCGAGCGCCAGCAGCATCCAGGTGAACAGCAGCGCCGCTGCCAGTTCCGGGCCGAAGCCGAAGCGCAGCGCACACAGGCCGGCCAGCACGCCGGATGCCGCCTCGACCAGCGGATACTGCACCGAGATCGAGCCGCCGCAGGCCCGGCAGCGACCGCGCAGCAGTAGCCAGCTGAGGATCGGCACGTTGTGCCAGGGCTTGATGCCGGTGCCGCAGGACGGGCAGCGCGAGGCGGGGCGCAGCAGCGACAGCGGCGCCTCGTCAACGGCCGGCAACTCCAGCGCCTCGCGCGCCTCCTTGCGCCAGGCCTGTTCCATCATCCGCGGCAGGCGCAGGATGACGACGTTGAGAAAGCTGCCGACCAGGAGGCCGAGCAGCACGGTGGTGGCCACGAGCAGGCCCGGGCTCGTTTGCAGCCCGTCGAGAAGATTCATGAGCAGGTGAGAATCAGATAGCCTGGCCCATCTTGAAGATGGG